>NZ_RZGU01000010.1:0-128919 GCF_003990085.1 Legionella sp. km535
TTTGCAAACTGCCTACACCCGCAATCGCCGCTGTTTGGCCAGCGCTGTAGTTGGTGGTATCACCGGCTACATTAAAGCCCGTCACCGTTACGGGACCATCGACACTGCTCGTGCCAGTGAGGACGTTGCCATTTAAGGTCGTATCTTCCGCAACACTTAAGACTTCATTCGCATCAGTAAAGGCATCATCCACTGGAGTCACGTTGATGGTCAAAGTCGAGGTATCGCCACTGCTGCCATCGGTCATCGTGTAGGTGATCTCAGGCACTGGACCGTTGTAATTGGCAACAGGAATAAAACTGAACGTACCATCGCCATTAATTTGCAAACTGCCCACACCCGCAATCGCCGCTGTTTGGCCAGCGCTGTAGTTGGTGGTATCTCCTGCTACGTTAAAGCCGGTTACCGTCACCGGACCATCCACACTGCTCGTACCACTGAGCACGGTACCGTTTAAGGTGCTGTCTTCCGCAACACTTAAAGTTTCATCGGCATCACTAAAGGCATCATCCACTGGAGTCACATTGATGGTCAAAGTATTAGGAGTTGGATCGAGATCCACACCACCATTTAAGGTACCGCCGGTATCCTGCACCTGAAATGTAAAGTTTATGGTGCCATTCATGTTGGAAGTAGGAACAAATACCAGAGAACCCGCATTAATAGCTGCAGTACTAATCACTTGTCCTGTGGTAACTGCGGCTCCGTTTAAATATAGCGAGCCATCAAGCGGTAGTGTGCTAATTTTTACCGCAAGAAGACTGTCTGCAGGATTATCATTAGGATCAGTGAAACCAAAATCAGCCGCATTGAGAACAATTGGTGTATCTTCCGCGGTCGTTATAGTGTTATCAGTACCTTCCGGTGCGTCATTAACTGAACTGACACTCAATGAAAAATTGGTACTGTTTTCTATAGTGCCATCAGACAAAGTATAAGTCATTAACGGAATTGGACCATTGTAATTGGGAAATGGAGTAAAACTGTAGTCACCATTAGCCAGAATAGTTAGTTGGCCTTTGCCATCGATCGTAACCGTCTGTCCTGCTTGATATACAACAGTATTACCTTCCAATGTAAAGGTAGTAATGGATATAGGATCGCCCTCTGGATCCTTATCGTTGATTAATAGATTTCCCGTGATTGCAGTATCTTCACGCGCAACACCATTCTCAGGAAGCGCATAAGGAGCATCATTTTCGCCATGAATGGTAACCGTTATTTTTTGTATGGTGCCATCCGTCGCTACTGCATCAAAGGTCACGACTTGTACTTCACCGGCTTTGAGTGCATCAACCAAAGGGCTATTATCATGCAGTTCGTAAGTCCATTTTCCAGTAGAATCCATTGTAAATGTACCCAATGGCCCTGTTTTATCTCCGGGAATAAAACCATCAACGCTCGTAATTTGAGCTGCAAATTTTGGTGCTCCAGGGATAGAATTATTTAAACCACCGGATTCCGTTACCTCTCCAGTAAAAATTCCATTTATTACTGATGGAGGGATAGTAATATCGGGTATAACTACCGCATCAGATTGTGCTGATATTAATGGTTCTGCTGCAGTTTCTGATATCGGTCTGAATACAATTCCTTGGGGATCCATTAGTGATCTGTAATTGTCAAACGATAGCGGTAGGGAATTGTATCCAGAGGAAACCAGGCCTGCGCCATACATGGGATCTATATAAAAGGAGTCGCCGCCTGATCCAAGCACCTCAACACCGGCCGCAGTTGCACCAAGCACATCAAGAACCAGTGATGGGTCAATGCCTTTAGCGATTGCCTCCTGGATGAGCTCTTCATTGGCATTTAAAGCACCAAATTTCAATGCAGGAGAAATTCCATCAAGGGGAAAGGGTTTATTTAAAGCTAACGCTTCTGGAAAGCCCTGAACAAATTGAATGTATGCCTCACCACTTAATAAGGTAAGGATATCTCCTTGGTGTAGTGGAGCACCCGACTTGACGATATGTGCCTCTCCATGAGCATTGATTTTTTCAAGTATTCCGTTTAAAGCTCTGACAACGCCAATGACTGCTTGAGTTACCATCTTTTATCCCCATAAAATTACAGCTACCCAAATTAAGAATAGTTCAAAAAATAGACTTAATGCCCAATTAAATGTAACAATACTGTTAAAATTTGAATCATCCTGGATTAGCTCACCAGTGCCATCCTGAATTACCCCAAATTAATCGATAAGACGTTCATAGAAGCGTAGTTGACGCCTATATAATCTATAAATTCATTATTTATTAAATGAATAAATATCAATTTAACATCAGTTTATTAATTACAAGTATGTAAAGAAAGATTAAAATTAAACAAAGTCGTAGACAACCTACATAAATTACCGATTAGGCTATATGGTATAAGTGCTATGAAAAAAAATTCCCCAAAAATATTAAACTGGAAAGAACGGTTTATTTACCGATACTATGCTTGCGATCGTTTTGTGCGTTTTGTCATTCAACATTTTATTCAGGATGAATGTACCTATATTGCATCAGCTTTATCGTTCACAACCTTACTAGCCATAGTGCCATTGATGTCTGTAGGCCTGGCAATATTCTCTACTTTTCCTATCTTTCAAAATTTGGCCGATCCTGTTCAGAATTTCATATTTGAGAATTTTGTTCCTGCTACAGGGAAAGTCGTTCAATCCTATTTACAACAATTTGCATCTCAAGTATCTAAACTGTCAATCTGGGGCATTTTTTTTCTGGTTATTACTGCTTTGCTGGTCATGTTCACCATTGAACGGGCTTTAAATAAAATTTGGCGGGTGTCTTCATCGCGTCATGGCGTACCGGCTTTCTTGATTTACTGGGCTATAATCTCATTGGCACCAGTGATTTTAGGATTGAGCCTGGCAGCCAGTTCGTATTTATTTTCCATGCCGATGTTCCTCGAACACCAACCGCCATTTATCCTTTTGCATTACTCACCAATAGTTCTTTCCTTAATAGGTTTTACATTTTTATATATTATCGTCCCAAATTGCCCAGTTAATATAATGCATGCTTTTTGGGGCGGTTTAGTAGCAGCAATTTTATTTGAATCTGCAAAACAGGCCTTTGCTTATTATTTGATCCGTTTTAATACTTATGAATTACTTTATGGTGCTTTTGCTACAGTTCCTATATTTTTTATCTGGGTTTACTGGGTTTGGCTTATTACTCTTCTCGGAGCAGAAATCAGTTATGCATTTTCTGTCCATCATCAACGGCGAGAAGGTAAATCCCTGGATGGTTTCTCACATGCCTTGCTCTGGTTGCATCAGTTATGGGTAGCTCAACAGAATGGTCGAGGTCTGAGTTTTAACGAATTGGTAGATGCCAGCAGTCAGCCATTTACTGTAGACGTTGATGAAATGATTAATGCCCTAATTCATCTTGAACTGATTCATGCGACAGCAGACGGTCACTACATGCTAAGCAGGGATCTGAGTCACATTACTTTATATGATTTGACTCAACTGTTACCCTACCGCCTTCCCACTCATTTAGAACTTGATTATTCAAAATCGTCTCTGGCAGAACAATGGCGTGCCGCGTTCAGAAAAAATGATGAGGATTTACAAAAATCTCTGAACATTAATCTGGAAGAGTTATTTAACAAAAGTGCCAGCTAAACAGTTAAATAGCTTTTTCTGTAAACGATTCTTTGTTAACTTGAGTCTGAATTTTATAAGCAATGGATATGGTACATTTATTTGGTTTATTAGCTGGTTATTGGTGTTGCTAAATAAACCAAAAATATCCTGGAGAGAAATGTTTTGTTGTGATCTGTGATGTTCTTTTTAACTGGAATTGATTGTCGCCAATAATTTATCAGGAATGTATATCCAGATATCAATTCAATTACTGGCTAAATCGATTTAATCTGTTAGTTTCAATTTGAGTATTCTTATAATTGGCAACTGGTGTTGTTTGAACTATGATTTATTGTTGAATCATCATTTTCATCCTTAGTTGAACTCTCAACATCCAAAAGCACAAGTTCATCATCAACTTTGGGAGTTTGTGAATCTTTTATTAAAGCCTGTGCAGAAAGCTTAACCTCGACACTACTTGCTTTCAATGCATTTAAATAGGCTATTAATTCATTAACAGTCTTCAAACGATGCTCTATTCCTTTTAATCGTTCCTCGGATGGTTCATATTTAGGTTGAAAAAAAGAAATAACTGCACCAGTGGGTGATAATTCAACTTTATTCAAGATTTTATCCTTGACTAAACGAAGATTGATTTCGAAATGCTCTAGATAAGTATTATCTAAAAAATGTTGATAAGTAAAACCACTCAGACAACTTAAAAAGCCATTAACTCTAGCCCAGGTGCAATTTTGACAAGCATTCTTAAAGGTTTCGACTAAAGTAGCCTGATCCAAATGCTTATTAACGGATAATAATTTGTGAAGACTGGCACTGTCTGTAAACAGGTCTTTAAAAAATGCAGAAAAAATTTCAACTAATTTCTGTGCTCTTGCACTGGGTGATGCGGTCATTTTTGTCCACAAAGCTCTCACATCTCCCAAAATTCTCGGATCATTTAAAGTTTTTTTAGGATTTATGCCACCAATCATCCAATACAATAAAAATTCATACGCTTTATCACCATCTAAACGTTCAAACTTAATGCCACCTGAATACATGTCTTGTCTACCCAGAAAATCGGTAAGCGACTTATATGCAGCAGATTGTTCTTCTGAAACGAGCGAATCACTGGTTAAAATATAAATAATTCGTGTACAGGTTGATAGCTTTACAGCATCACAAGTTTTTTCAACTCGGTACAGAGGGTCTTGCTCTCCGCGTGGTTTTGAATATTGATATAAATGCAAAACAACTAATTTATTCAGGTCAAATTGAGGCATAAATTGTACTGGTTAAACAAAACGTATTACAAATAATACATAAACAAGCCATGATGAACAACAAAAAATCTTTGGGATCATGAATAATTTTAAAAAATCTGAAGCCATGCTCTCAAAATAGCAACTTAAATCAATAACTGCAGTAATTGAAAATTCAGAATGGTTAACTTACCGGAAGCATTGGTCATGAACGCTCCAATCCTTATTGGCAGTTAACCATTAACCGAGGGTTAAAGAATATAACGAGCCAAATCCTCGTCTGCAACCAACTGGCCAAGATTTTTATCCACATAGGCTCTATCTACATGTACGGATTCTCCCGATTTATCAGTTGCCTCAAATGAGACCACCTCGAGCAAACGTTCCATCACAGTATACAATCGGCGTGCCCCTATATTTTCCATACGCTCATTAACTTGCCAGGCGACTTCAGCGATACGCCGAATACCGGTTTCATCAAAAGTTAGGGTTAAACCTTCAGTTTCCATCAATGCAGCGTATTGCAGAGTCAATGAAGAACTGGGCTCCGTCAGAATACGAACAAAATCATCAACTGTTAGTGCTGACAACTCGACCCGAATAGGCAAGCGTCCTTGCAACTCAGCAATTAGATCGGATGGTTTGGCAACATGGAATGCCCCAGATGCAATGAATAAAATATGATCTGACTTAACCATGCCATATTTTGTTGATACAGTAGTGCCTTCAACTAATGGAAGTAAATCTCGCTGTACCCCTTCACGGGATACATCCCCTCCACTCCCCTCAGAACGCTTGGCAACTTTATCCAATTCATCAATAAAAACAATTCCGTTCTGCTCAACACTTTCTATTGCTTTGACTTTGATGTCTTCTTCGTTAATCAGTTTAGCGGCTTCTTCTTCACGCAATATTTTCATCGCCTTGGCAATAGTCATTTTACGTGTTTTTGTACGATGACTGCCGACTTGTTGAAACATGGACTGGAGCTGGCTAGTCATTTCTTCCATACCAGGAGGCGCCATTATTTCAATGCCAACAGGGGCAACAGCAATGTCGATTTCAATTTCATTATCATCAAGAGTACCTTCTCTCAATTGCTTGCGAAACACCTGTCTTGCCGTAGAATCTTTTTCCCCTGGTGTTAATGTGCCTCGAGCAGGAGGCAAGAGCACATCCAAAATGCGCTCTTCAGCAGCATCTTCAGCCAAGTGCTCCACTTTCTTCATCGCAGATTCACGTTCTTGCTTAATCGCTATATCCGTTAAATCACGCAAAATCGAATCAACATCACGCCCCACATAACCAACTTCAGTAAATTTGGTTGCTTCAACTTTGATAAACGGAGCTTGAGCCAATTTTGCCAGACGTCGGGCAATTTCTGTTTTACCAACGCCTGTTGGGCCAATCATTAAAATATTCTTGGGCATTATTTCACTGCGTAAAACTGGATCCTTAATCTTCATTCGACGCCAACGATTACGCAAAGCTATTGCTACCGCTCTCTTTGCATCATCCTGGCCGATAATATGTTTATCCAGTTCCTGAACGATTTCTCTAGGTGTCATTACTACACTATTATTTGCTGTCATTATTCAATTCTTCTATGGTTAAATTATTATTGGTATAAATGCAAATGTCTCCGGCAATAGTTAATGCTTTACGCACTATATCTAAAGCGGACAATTTGGTATTTTCCATCAATGCTTTAGCTGCTGCCTGGGCAAAAGGACCTCCGGAACCTATAGCGATTAAGCTTTCTTCTGGCTCTATGACATCGCCATTACCGGTAATAATTAGAGAGGATTTACTGTCTGCTACGGCAAGTACTGCTTCAAGCCGTCTTAACATTCTGTCGGTTCGCCAGTCTTTAGCAAGCTCAACTGCAGCCCTGACCAAATGGCCTTGATGCATTTCCAGTTTGCTTTCAAAGCGTTCAAATAGAGTAAACGCATCAGCAGTGCCTCCTGCAAATCCGGCAATCACTTTATCTTTATACAATCGCCTTACTTTGCGGGCATTGCCCTTCATCACTGTGTTACCCAAGGTAACCTGACCGTCACCACCTATAACAACCTGATTACCACGTCGTACGGATAGTATTGTTGTCCCACGATATTGTTCCAAAATTAAACCCTCAAGTCATACTGAAAGTCTACACATGGGGATGATAATTAAAAATTCAATGGGAATATGGTTAAAAAAATGAAATGCCATGAGACAAAGGCTGTATTTCAAGATGCTCGGCCAAGCTCTGTCCAACATCTGCAAAGCTATCGCGTCTCCCGATAAAGCGACCAGTCAAACTGGGACCATAGGCTAGAACAGGAATATGCTCACGGGTATGATCTGAACCAGGAAAAGTAGGATCACAGCCATGATCTGCTGCAATAATGACAATGTCGTCTGGATTGAGTAAAGAAGACAACTCGGGTAATCGGGCATCAAACTGTTCCAGGGCATGGGCATAACCAGCAACATCGCGTCTGTGTCCGTATGAGGAATCAAAATCTACAAAATTAGTAAAAACCAAACTGCCTTTAGGTGCAGTTTTCATTGCCTCAAGAGTTGCATCGAATAAAGCCATATTGCCATCTGCTTTAATTTCTTGAGTTACCCCTTGATGAGCATAGATATCAGCAATTTTTCCTATGGATATGACCTCTCTGCCTGCATCATTTAGAAAATCCAGCAAGGTTTTTTCAGGTGGTAATGTAGCATAGTCTTTACGGTTAGCGGTGCGCTTAAAGGACCCCGGTTTACCAGTAAAGGGTCTCGCAATAACTCGGCCAATTTGATATTCATCCACCAGATTTCGAGCAATCTCGCAAATATCATATAAGCGCTGCAAACCGAAAGATTCCTCATGCGCAGCGATTTGAAAAACGCTGTCAGCAGAAGTATACACAATAGGTTTTCCGGTTCGAATGTGTTCCTCTCCCAACTCATCGAGTATGGTTGTTCCGGAAGCATGCTTTTCCCCCAAAACCCCTGGTAAGCCTGCTTTTTGAATAAATGAATCAATCAGTTGTTTCTGAAAACAATGAGGCTTATCAGGAAAATACCCCCATTCAAAAGAAACGGGTACACCGGCTAATTCCCAATGTCCGCTTGGAGTATCTTTACCTAAACTCTGCTCTACTGCGTAGCCATAATGACCTTCTGGTTCTGGCAGCGTCGCCAAATCGACAAAGTGCAAACCTGAACTGGCAACCGCAGCATGGTATAATCCCAGCTTGGCCAGATTAGGTAATTTTAAAGGGCCTTGGCGTACGCCAAGAATATCGCCAGAACCACGCTCACAGACTTCATGAATGTGAACAAAAGTATTGGCACCTTCATCCCCATACCGCGATGCGTCCAGACTGGCTCCTATACCAAAGGAGTCCATTAATAAGATACAAACTCGTCCTGTCACTATTTATACTCGGCTTGATTACAATTCGTTTCTTTCAATCCAAATAATAGCAGAAAAGCAATCACGAGTCCCACAGGCAATATTATTGCAGCATGCTGATAGGCTTCCAGCATGTAGACAGGCACTCCATTTATCAAGTGCATACCGCCATAATTAGTTAAAAGAGTGCTAAAGAGATTCTGATAAACAAGATAACCACCCTGAGTCAGTATGGAAATCACACTAACAGCCGTTGCGGTCATCATGGGAGAGCTGCTTTCAGCAACCAGGGCATAACTGATTACCTGAGCAGAGGTAAAGAACCCAAGGAGGAAAAACAGAACGGCCATCGTATTTAAAGAAACCGGAAGATACAGTACAGCTAATAATGTCAGCATGGACGCAAGCACACCTGCTTTCATTGGCAAAATTCGTAATCCTACTCTATCCGAGATCCAACCGACCAAAGGCGCTCCGACTATAGCTCCAAAAAATAACATGCCATTCACCATAGAAGCCTGTTCTGGACTTACGCCCAAGCGTTGTTCCAGATATAAGGTACCCATCATGGCTCCAAATACTGCAATCGCCATATTCATTAAACTGGTATAAAGCGCGGCACGTAAATATTGAGGATTTAAATAGGCAGTTCTCGCCGCAGCAAAAATTTTGATGGGTTGCCCTTCTTTTTTAATAGCGACCTGTGGCCTTTCCTTGATCCAAAAAAACATAACGACCAACATGGCAAATCCAAGTATTCCAACGTCCTGAACAGCCTGCCGCCATCCGACATACGCGACAAGTTTGGTTAAGGGATACTGAGCCAGCATACCTCCAGTCATTGCCATAGTGACTATAGCTCCCGTTACTAACGCCATTCGTTTGGGAGGAAACCAATGAGAAGCCAGGCGAACAGGGCCAAGAAAACAAAATGCACTTCCAATACCGGTTATAAACCGACAAAATAATGCAACATAAAAAGAGTGTGAATAAGCGAGAATAAAAGTACTGACCACGCAAAGCGACATTGCAATAAGAATGGTATTTTTAATGGAAAATCGATCGAGTATCATTCCGGCTATGAATAAAAAGATGACATTTGATAAATAATAAATGCTCGATAGATAGGCCATTTTATCGGCTTGAATATGATAATCCTGCATGATGTTGGCCGCGATAGAGGCAAACATATTTCCTTGAATAAATTCATAGAAGAAAAACAGAGTTGCGGCAAAGCATACAATCCAGGGTAATAAAGATGATTTCATATCATCATATCCTCTCAACTCATCCACTATCTGCATTATTACTCCTCTAGTTTATTATCGTTTGCAATACGTTTCTCGGGTCACTAACACAGCAATTAACGCCGCAACCGCTGCAATCGGAAACATCCACATGGCAAATTGAAAATCTGCAACCGAATATTCTGTCACGGCTGTGCCGGCATGATGCGACATAAGCCAGCCAAATAATATCTGCCCCACGCCGCCTCCGCCCATGATAATCACAGAGGCGATACCGGTAGCTGCACCCGTGTTTTCAGGTTGATTGCTTTCAGCGACCAGAGGATAGGATATGACCTGGGCACTGGTAAACAATCCCAGGGCAAAAAAGATAATACTTAGAAGAGTTTGAGAAAGAACAACGTGCATAAACAATGGAATGACAGTAATCAAAGTCGCAATAGCCCCAGCAATCATCAAAGGCTTGCGACGTCCTTGTGAGTCAGAAAGCCAACCAACCAAAGGACAACCGATAACACTTCCCATAAAAATCAGACTCACAACATTACTGGCTGCCATATCCGGTAAATGATGTACTACTTGAAGATAACTGGCGCCCCACAAAGCACACAAAACCATAATGGGTAAATTAAGAAGAGAAGTAAATAATCCAGCCAACCAGTTTTGGCGGTTAAACAATGCCTTGATAAAACTGGATGCAACATCACCCTGAGTCGTACGAGTTCTTATAGGAGAGTCCGCCGGTCTGTCCTGAACAACACAGTAAATCCAGATTAATAAAACTGCCCCAACCGCTCCATCAATCAATAAAGCTTTCCGCCATCCAAACAGATCATAAAGATAAGCGAAGGGAGTATGGGCCATCATGCCACCTATAAAGGCCATGGTAACCAATGAACCAATAACCAGAGCTTGTCTGCGCGGAGGAAACCAATGAGAAACCAATACGACACATGAAAGAAAACAAAACGCATTTCCAATTCCGGAAAGAAAATGGAAAAAAGAAGCCAGAAGAAATGAGTCGGTCATCGCAAAGCCAACAGTTCCAACAACACAAACCATCATGGCAGTCAAAATAACTCGACGTGTAGAAAAACGGTCCAGAATAATACCTGCCGGCAAAAGAAACAGTATGTCGGCCCATAAATAAGCGCTGGACATCCAACTCAATTGTGCGGCATCAATGTGAAAATCTTCGCGTAATGGTTGATTGATTACATCAAAAATATTCAGCTGAAAAAACTCATAGAGAAAGAATAGGCCTGCAGATAAGCAGACGATCCAAGCCATTAAGTCACCACGAGGTACACATGATCTCGAATCTACTGCGACAGAATGCGACACTGTTACTCCTAATCAAGGCCTAAAAGTTGCGGCAAATTATATCAAAATCTAAAGAAGATTGGTATCTTTATTGAACAATTTATTATGAATCTCTAAAATTCCCGCCTCTTTGCGTTTAAAATGCAAACGGCATGTTGAGACATAAGATTCATTCCCGCCAATTAATACCTGCTCCCCTTCCACCACAGCCTTACCTTCAGCGTCAATTCTCATATTCATATTTGCTTTTCGGCCGCAATGACAAATGGTTTTTAACTCAATCAGTTCATCTGCCCAGGCAAGTAAATATTGGCTTCCCGGAAATAACTCCCCTCTAAAATCAGTTCGTAAACCATAGGCCAAAACTGGTATGGACAAATTATCAGTAATTTCCGTTAATTGATAAACCTGATCTCGAGTCAAGAACTGAGCTTCATCAATAAGCACACAAGCGTATTGTGCGCCCTGTTGCTGCGATTCACAGGTAATTGCGTGCAAATCATCAGTTTCGTTGAATGCGAAGGCCTGCTCGTTTAATCCTATTCGAGAACTGATAGTACCAAATTGGTAACGTGTATCGATTAGGGGAGTGAATAACAGCGTCTGCATTCCCCGCTCTCTGTAATTATGACTGGATTGAAGTAATACGGTACTTTTGCCCGCGTTCATCGCGGCATAATAGAAATATAATTTTGCCATGGAGTAAGTATGTAATCCGGAATGTTGCTACTTTACTATGACTTGATTTGAGAAACTACCAATAATGAGAATTAAATTCTGTTATTCCTGAGCAGATATTTATTCGCAGGATTGGAAACGTCATCCCGAATGCAATGAGGGATCTCCTGAATGTGGCACTGTGCCTGCATGGGGAGATCCTTCGCTACGCTCAGGAAAACGTGATAACCACCCAATTAACAACTAAGCGCAGGAGAATGCATCAAAAATACTTTGTTTTCTTTATAGTGAATTGTTGTAACAGGTGTAAATTTAGAAAATAACTCAGGAGGTATCTGTCCTACATTAAGCGCATTGATCACCAAATAATTATCTAAATTTTTGGAGAACAATCTGCATAAATAATCAATATCTCGTGTGGCAATTACCTTGCCTGATGAATAAAACTGAGCAGAAAACCAGGTAAAAAAGTCCCAATAAACCAGGTTACTTCCTGGAGCAGGATGTTGTTTCAACCAGGCAGAGACTATAGGCTTTTGCGTTTTAGCAACAAGCTCCGGTTTAACTTCAAAAACTGCTGTTGCAACCAAAAAAAACAAACCGCAAACTAATGATAATTGCAGGATCCACTGGCTTTTTTCCAAGGAGTTATTTGAACGATTCCAAAGTTCCGTAAAAAATAAAGCAAAAGCCGGCAAAGAGGGGAATACATAGGGATAAATAATGTTGCTGGCAAAAGTAAAAAAGGCGAGAGGCCCTATCATACACAAGAAAAGATAACTCATCCATCCATCATCATCACGACAAAGCGAAGGCAGGGTTTTTCCATGCTGTAACAACCACTTACCCCCAACTATGCACCAGGGAAATACCCCAACAACAGCATAAAGCCAAATCATGCCTTTAGGTTCGTTATGTGCCATCCCGTACTTGTCGCCCGTCCATCCAGGAGTTAGAAATCGATTCAAATGTTCGCCAATAATAAAATAATTGAGGAAACCAGGGGTGCGAATTTCAGCGAGAATATACCAGGGAAGTGCAATAGCCAGAACGAGCAGGGTGCCTTTGATCCATGGTAACCGCCTCCATAAATTCACCCATTCATTACGTAATAACACCCAAAAGAACACAGGAATTCCGACCAGAACAATGGCTATGGGACCTTTTGCCAATAATCCAAGACCTAGTGCGATAAAAAACACATAAGACCAGATTCTGTTGTGATACATCACGGCATGCCAGAACGAAACGGTTGCCAAAGTGGTACAAAAGACCAACGAAGGATCGGTCATAACAGTGCCTGCATCGAGAAAAAAATATAAAGTTCCAGCAAGCACTAAGACAGATGCTGTTGCCACAACCAAGCCACTGTGTTTTTTCGCCAGATCCCATATGAGCCATAATACGCCTATGGAAAGCACTAGCCCTGGCAAGCGCACAGCGAATTCGTTAATACCAAATATTTTCATGGAGATGGCAGAGAACCACACGGATAAAGGGGGCTTAGCCCAAAATGGAACTCCATAGTCATGCTGCAAGGTCACCCAATCCCCGGTCTCCAGCATTTTCCGTGCTATTTCACCATAACGCGCTTCCGTAGAATCATTAAGTGGAATAAAGTAACTGGCTATAATCCGACATAGCAGAAGAACAATTAACACAAATACTGCGTTTGTAAAAAATTTCTGCCTATGCAAATCATCACTCTTGATATTCAATTTATACCTCAAAAACGGTATCCAATAGATTTCAGAATGGCGCGCTTATATCAAACACAAATAAAGATTAAACTGAATGCATTTTATAAGAAAAGCGTTCTATCAGTTACAAGCTGCAAAAGCTTTTCCATATAGAAGACCTTGGCAAATCGATTAATCGTATGGGTCAAAATAAACTCTCAAAATCGAACCACGTAATGCTGATGCGTGGCTCTGGGCGCGCATTTAAATCCTATTACGATCTAAAAAGCTGAATATAGTACTCTTTAAATAAATTTGTTCAATATTATTTTGACTTGACAAGATGTTTTTTCAGCCAAAATAAAGACTAACATAATGATTTATATTTGTTTTTCATGAAAACGCAAATTGTATAATGAAAATACATGACGTAAAGAAAAGTTTAGTTTACACTGAGTCCTGTAAGGAGTTCTTACATTATATTATTTTGGAATTTTGGAGAATAACATGACGTTAGTTTTAAAGGATTTTGAACATTTAAAAAGCCATTTTAATGATTGTGTCGCCTTCGTACTTTTACGAGAAAAGAAGAATGAGATTGCAAATCTACCCCCCAGAAGAAGGGACGAACTTCAATTTTTAAGCACTTTAATCCAGGAACTGGATACTCTGATTACTCAGGCGAAAGCAACTGAGAAACGGGCAGTGACAGCAAGATCAGTCAACACACTTTATGCGGCTATGAACGTAATCATTGCGGACATCGATAGAAGCAAATCTGCCTATGAATCAAGTGGAAAAGTTAAAGATCGATTAAACATTGCCATGGGAATTACCGCTGAACACCAACCCAGTGCGGAACAATATGTAATGTTCTATAAATCGTTTAATCAATTTATGAAACAGATTTATGTTGAAAATGATTCACGAAATGGGTTTAAAAAAGGCCATATTTTTCAAACCGTCCCCATGGACAAATTAGTGAAATTTACAAAAATAGGTTTCGAATTCGAAGAAGCGGAACAAAACAACGTCAATAGCAGTCTTGTTGCCGGAGAGACAACAAAAGCGGATGGTGCTTGGTATAAACCTCTTAGAGAAGCATCAGGCTCAATTGTGGCTCCATTTAAATCCTATGCTGATTTAGCAAATGAGCTGCATAAGTTAATTCTTACAGAAACTGCAGATAAAAATGCAGCAGATATCTCGTCTCTGGATGAAAACAGAGCACTTCAGCTTCAGTTCCTCAAATCATTGGAACAGAGCCTTTCAAGCCCTAAAGCATCAGGAATCAAAGATGCAGAAAAAACTGCAATCCTCGCTGGAGCAATGTATCTTATTCGCGGATTTATTGCCGTGGAATATGGACATGAACCATTAAGCCACAAAGATATTACAGCAACGCTGTTGCGAAATGGCTCTGTAGTCCATACTGAATTGACCAGAATTCTTAATGCTAAAGCAACCGCTGTAGAAGATATTGAGGTATTGGTTACTGCAGCCAATCAGTACATCCGCCACATGACAGTTCAGACCGCAGACGCAAAAGAATCAATCAAACCTGCACACATCTTCACAAGCATCGAGAACTTCCCACTGATTCCAATGTTATCAATGGCACAAAATATAGTTCGTTCATGCCGTGATAAAGCCATTGATCTTTGCGCGATTCAATTAAATAAAGAAATTGAAGCAGCCAAACCCAAAGAGGCCAGTTCGTCCTATAGTTCTACTATATACAGCTGGTGGAAAAAGACTCCGAAAGTACCCGAAGAAGAGGAAGAACTGGATGCTCAACATGAAGAAACATCTAATGCAGCATGTTCCTCTTCATCATCTTCATCCGGAACGTCACAACTGTCCATTTAATTTAAATATACTGAATCATCTGATTCATAATTTGAATTAATTTAGACTGGCAGCAGTTATTATTGACCATATTAACTGCTGCTTCATCTTTGGTAATGAATATTTTTCTATATTATCAATTGGAATAAGCCATTTAGCTTAAATTTTGCTACAATAGCCCTAATAAATTAACCTGATTACCTTAAAGACAGCTAATTTCTAATGAAAATCAAATCACTTACTAACACCCTTTTATTTTGCTGCATGAGTTTTACTCTGGCATCGTCCATGTCATTCGCTCACAAAAAAGAGATCGCCATTACAATTGATGATCTACCCTTTGTAGGTGAATACAGAAACTTTCATTTAAATATGATGATGAACACAATGAAAGAACAGCAGATTCCTGCTACCGGTTTTATCATTGCGAAAGAAGTCCGCAATGACAATTGGGAACTATTGCAAAAATTCCGTGACTCGGGGTTTGGTCTTGGTAATCATACCTATTCCCATGCGAACCTCAACATCCTGAAGACCAAAGAATACATTAAAGAAATTAAGAAGGCTGACACGATTCTGGCTCCAGTTCTTACAGAACCCAAATATTTCAGATACCCTTATTTGGCAATGAGTTCAGGAAGCAAAAAAAATAAAATTCTTTGTTACCTTGCCAAAAAGAACTATCAGGTTGCACCCATCACCATAGACAGCAAAGATTTTGTCTTTAATCAACGTTTGTTGTCTGTACCTGAAGTGAACAGACGGGATTATCTCGGGGAAATGAAACCTTTTTACCTTGATTTCATTTGGCAGCAGACGGTAAAAGCGGAAGAACATACCGAATATCATCATAATCCGGATCAGGCACAGATACTGTTAATTCATGCCAATTTGCTGAACGCCTATGTCTTGCCTGATATCATTAATTTATACAAAGAAAAAGGCTATACCTTTGTTAATCTGGAAGATGCCCTTAAAACGTTTAAAGACTCCGCACACTGTCCTCAAACCAACTTAAAACCCGGTATTCTTGCCCAAAATAAAGTGAAGACCCCTACCGTTACCGACACAGATATTGAATCTTTCGTCGATTGGGATTGATAACATCTGATCTGTTTTGCTCATGATGCTGGCATTTTTTAAGTCTAAGCTAAAATTCACAGTTGGGCTGAACGCCCAACAACTACTTTAATACATTATTAATTAATTTCCTCTAATCCAACTTATCATGCAATATTCATGGTACAATTGCACCAAAAATAGTCAAACAAAATCTGGGCCGTAGACCATATAATGCGCCAGAATTACTGAGAATAATTAAGGAAACAACATGAGTTTTTCATCATTGGGTTTAATAGAGCCCCTACTCAAAGCAGTTGAAGAATCAGGCTATACCCAACCTTCACCAATTCAGACTCAAGCCATCCCTGCTGTATTACGTGGCACTGATGTTCTGGCATCAGCACAAACAGGAACCGGAAAAACGGCCAGTTTTGTTTTACCCATTTTACAAAAACTCAGCGATAAACCTCGCGCCAAAAATAATCGAACCCGAGTATTAATAGTAACTCCTACTCGTGAACTGGCGGCACAAGTACACGAGAGCATCCTTCAATATGGACGTCACCTGTCACTTCGCTCTGCAGTGGTGTTTGGAGGAGTAAAAATAAACCCTCAAATGATGCGTTTACGTTCCGGAGTTGAACTTCTGGTCGCAACACCTGGGCGATTGCTTGATTTACATCAACAAAGAGCTATTCAACTTGATGAGGTAGATACTCTGGTATTGGATGAAGCAGACCGCATGTTGGACATGGGTTTCATTCATGACATCAAACGCATCATTAAACTGCTCCCAAGAAACCGTCAAAATCTGATGTTTTCTGCAACGTTTTCTGAAGAAATACGCACCCTGGTCAAAGGAATACTGAATCAACCTGTTGAAATAGATGTTGCTCCGCGCAACACGACAGTTGTTGCGATCAAGCAAAGAATCCATCCAGTAGATAAAAGCCGTAAATCCGCCTTATTGAGCCATCTTATTCATAGCAACAAATGGGGACAGACTCTAGTATTTGCCCGCACCAAACACGGTGCGAATAAACTGGTAAAACAACTGGCCGAAAACCATATCTACGCAGCAGCCATACACGGAAATAAATCACAATCACAACGTACCAAAGCATTAGCTGAATTCAAATCAGGTGAACTGCATATTCTTGTAGCTACAGACATTGCAGCTCGAGGTATTGATATTGATCAACTGCCTTGTGTTGTGAACTTTGATTTGCCTCAAGTCGCAGAAGATTACGTTCACCGAATTGGTAGAACTGGACGAGCCGGAGCATCGGGGCTGGCTGTTTCTCTGGTTAGTGCAGATGAAATTGGCCAATTGAATGCAATTGAAAAATTAATTAAACGCAAACTGGATCGCGTTGAAATTGATGATTTTGAACCAACGCATAACCTTCCTAATACACCTGGCCCAGTTAAACCCAAAAGAAATATACCGTTTAAAAAGAAGTCTCCCCAGCCTCAATCAGCTAAAAAAACAGAACGAAAGCCTTTTGCCAAACGCTCTGGAAAATGACGTCAAATCCAGGGTGATGAATAAGAATTCATCACCCTGGGCAAAGTAAACGATCTCATAAATGGCGTAAACCAAATAAAATTGTGCTATTTGGAGGAGATCCTTCACTGCGTTCAGGATGACGTACTGGTTCAGGGTGACGTAGTGGTTCAGGATGACGTAGTGGTTCAGGATTATGAATAAAAACCTTCATGCCAAGTGCTGAGGGAACGGGTTTGAGAATACCGTCCAATCAGAGAGCTCCTGCTGTTCTCGGCTTAATCTATTAATTCATCTGCAGTGCTCTAATATCCTCCTTTGCAAAATAAAAGATCAATTAATAGACTATAATTAATAGAGTAGTAAATCCAGGGTACTTTGAGGGACTCACATTGAACAGGACGTTAGGTGGCTCACATACTATGACACCAGATAATGCGAATAATATTCTCTTATTACGCGTTTACTCTCTTCCTATGTCTCTGCAAACACAAGTTCAGCCAATAAAAAACAGTAAGGCACAATTGATTCAAACCCGGAGTAAAGACCGTCTGGCAGCATTTACCTTGATTGAACTGTTGGTCGCTCTCTGTGTTCTGTCCATCCTGCTCACCGTAGCAATACCAGCTTTCAGAACTATGGTGTTAAATAATCGCCTGGCCTCAAATACTGATTCATTGGTAAATGCCCTCAATTATGCACGCAGCAGCGCATTAAATCAGGCAATGACCATAAAAGTATGTCCCCTGGGTACTATTGGTTCAACGACTTGCGGCACAGATTGGAGTTCAGGATGGATTATCGTAACCCAACCAACCACGGGAACAGCTGTGCTTCTTAAAAGCCAGCAAAGCTCGAATAACGATCCCTCCTTAACAGGGAATACCACAGAAGTTCTCTTTGATCGATTTGGACTCTCTACCACCCAAAGTAATTTCACTCTATGCGACAGTAGAGGAAACGCTTTTGCTCACTCTGTTGAGGTGCTCACCACAGGCTACATACAAAGCGGATCGACGCCAGGGCAAGCAGTCTGGAATAACGGTTCCCTAACCTGTCCTTGATGGAGAGTTTACTATGTATACGGGATTGAGGACATTTACACTACAAAAAGGAATGACTTTATTGGAGGTCCTGGTTTCGGTTGTATTATTGGCAATTGGCTTGCTTGGAATAGCCAGTATGTTAATGCTGTCTAATAAAGCCAATAACTCAAGCTATGCAAAACTCCAGGCGGTTCAATCAGTATATGATATTTTTGATCGAATTCGTGCCAATTCTCAAGCGGCAATCAATGGGAATTACAATATCAGTAATATGGGTACTAATGGTTTGCCAACGACTGTTGCCACACCTTCAGTCATGTGCAATGTCTCTACGTGCACACCATCACAAATGGCTACTTACGATACATGGTATTGGCTAACGAAAGACGTTGCCAAATTACCTAATGGTAGCGGTTCAATAACTTCGGCACTTTCAGGTGTTGCAGGAAATACAGTGATAACTGTAACGGTGCAATGGGATGATAGTCTGGCGCAAAATCAGTTAGGAGCAAGTAGTGCTGCATCGGCTAATCCTAATTTCGTACAATTAAGCATACAGAGTCAAATATGAAAATGTACTCAGCACATCAAAATGGTTTTTCCCTGGTTGAGTTAATGGTCGCATCAGTTATTGGTCTCTTGCTGAGTTATGCCGTACTGGAAATTTATCTGGCCCAAAGTCAACTCTATAAAGCGTCTAACTCTCAGGATCTGGTTCAAAGTACAGAAAATGCCATAATCAATTTAATTGCCCCTGTCATTCGATCAGCAGGCTTTACCGGTTGTGGTAATGTGACATCGGCTGTCTCGAATCTCAACCCCGGCGGCCCTTCACCCTTAGGCTCAATCAATACCAGTCCTGCGATGTTGATGGGTTACAATGGCAGTACCTCAAGTTATACCATCACTCAGGAAAACCCTGCCAACAGCAGCAATGCCAATAACTGGAGTCCTGCACTGGTTGCTTCACTGGTAGGTTCTGTTCAACAAGGTAATGATGTTCTTATAATCCTGGGTTCCGCTCCCAATACTGTTCCTTTGGGAGTGACAACAATCGATTCAGGAAGCAGTTCCCTGTCGGTTCAAAGTGTCAGCGGAGCCAACCTGTCCAGTGGCCAATTTGGGGCAGTATCTGATTGTACCAAATCAGTATTATTTAAAATTACTGGCGTAGCCGGAACAACAATTATTCATGATGCAGGTACTGGTATTCTGGAAAACATATCAAGCAGCTTTCCAATAAATTTTCAGGTGGGTTCGCAATTCGTTCAAATGCAACAAACCGCTTTTTTTGTTGGGCAGGGTCAGGGAGGGCAAAGTGCCTTAATGCGTGCACGATTAAATGGAAACAGCTGGACCATTGAACCCCTTGTATCGGGCATTGATATCATGAAAGTACAATACGGTATTGGCTCGAATGGGGTGGTGAACCGATACGTCTCGGCTAATGCGGTAACCGACTGGACTCAAGTCTATTCGGTACGATTGGGCTTTTTGATTGCAGGAAAAACCGGATCAGGTACTTTATCCACCACTCAATATACAGTTCTGGATACTGTTGTCACCGTACCTGCTGATAATCGCCTTCGTCATGTATTTGAAATGACCATTAACTTGAGGAATGCTATATTATGAACACCTTATCCTCACTCACTCAATTAAAACAAAAAGGGTATATTCTGATTACTACTCTCGTATTAATGAGCATGCTCACTATGATGGCCTTAACTCAATCGTCACATAATACATCACAAACCCGTGTAGCGACTAACGCCACTGATTCAGAAATCAGTTTTGAAAAGACTGAAGGGGCTCTGAATGAAGCAGTGAACAAGCTACTGAACTCAACCTACACCCCCCAAAGTTTTCTCAATAATACAAATGGACTTTATGTATTTGACTCAAGCGCAACCCCGATTTGGAAAACTGTAAACTGGTCCAGCAGCGCAGCCGTAATCAATAGTTTCCAAGGAAGTTCAGGAACACAATCCAGTTACATCATTGAACAACTCCCTTCCGTCATCCAACCCGGACAAAACATGAAATCACCTACCCGTATTTATCGAATTACCGCGCGTTCGGTTGGAGCAAACGGAACGTCTTCTGTATTAATTCAAAGTACGATACAAATTCAACAATAGGTTATTATTATGGACAGGCCAACAGACACGCTTCAATACAGAATAAGAAACAGGAAACCATGGAGAATAGCCATAGAATCCCTGGCGTTATTGGTGTTTTGTGCCATAACATTCCCGATTCCTGCTGTTCATGCCGCTCCTGCTTTAAACCTTCCCAACATCCCACTAATCATGGCCAGTCCAATTCATCCCCAAGTGTTTATTGCCATAGGAAATTCGGAATCCATGGATGGTAATTTAAGTGGGGCCATTATGACCGGCTCAGGTTCTCTGGCATCCAGTTTAAGTTCTCTGAGCAATTCAAGCTCACCATTAAAATACCTGGTACCTACCGGTTTTACCCCGCCAGTGCAAGCAGCAGATGCTTCGGGTCAGGCGCCATATACTGTCACACAGAGTGGAGTTCTTGTTGATAACAGCCCCAGCCGATTAAATGTCGCCAAACAAGGAGTCCAGGCTATTCTTGAAAATTACCTGCCCACAACGGATTTTGCTTTGGCAGCCTACAGTACGAGCAGCGTCCAGTCATACAACACCTGGGTTTACTATATGTCTCCAACAGGTAGTAACTTCAGCTTTACCAATACCCAGGTCGCAGGAAATCGGTACGTTATAAATCCTTGTTACAATTACGGCTCGGCATCATCCACAATATCTAGCAATTGCAGCTCGCTAGCCAGTTTTTATGGAACAACTCTGGTATCTTCCAGCCAATACATGCAAATAGGAGCATCCAGTGACGACCCGGAAATCAGCGACGTCCTCTATTCTTCCGGTTCTCTTGCAGGAGTGTTTCTAACGTATACTGGACCAAGCCCAGCCACCCCATTTCCACCCAATTTTTCTTTAAGCAACTACAACGCAGGTAATGTATTTCTTTCCTATTCCAAGTCCCTGCCGAATATAGGAAGTTTCGGTACAGGCCCTACCAACGCAGGATTTGTGCCCTATTCAAAACAGGTCATCTATGCCCGACGAGGTTTTGGCTATTACGGTAATCAATCGGCATCTACAGGTAATGTACTCGTCCAAATGACTTCAGCAGGTACAATTCCAACAACTACCAGTGTCACTAACGCACTCAATTTATTTTTACCGTATCTAAAACCTGAAACCAACTCGACATCAACAACTGAAATCAAGGCCTCTGCCTTGCAATCACCTATTGCGGGTTTACTATCCAAAGCTAATAGTTATCTTACTACTCTGGGTTCTACCAGCGGTAATGGCTGTCCTCAGCAAAAATTCGTCATATTAATTTCTGATGGACTACCCACCATGGATCTCAGTGGAAAACGTTGGCCGCCATTAGGAAGCGCCGCTGCGGCTGGGTATGGAGTTACGGCTACGTTTAACGCCAATGGTTCCTTGAACACGACCAACAATCAGGCCTTAACTGATGCCATAAATACCATAAAAACATTAAAGAACAATGGAATATTGACGTACGTAATTGGATTAGGAGCTGGAGTTGATCCAACCATTAATTCACAGGCCGCTTCCACTCTTACCGCTATGGCTGTAGCAGGGGGTACGGATAATTATTACCCTGCTACTGACCCTGAAACCCTGGTTAACAGCCTTAATACTATTATGGTGGCCATACAAAATGGAACCTTCACAACCTCAGCCGCTGCAGTTAGCTCCACTCATCTGAATAGTGACACGGTAGAATATCAAGCCAATTTTGTTTCCAGTGATTTACCCTATCTGGATTGGACGGGTAATTTATTTGCCATACAATTGGATCCTGCTACCGGTGCTCCGACTTCAACCGTTATCTGGTCAGCTCAAACTCAACTGGATAATCTGGTAGCAGGCACAGGATGGTCAACCAATCGTTTTATCGCTACCTGGGATCCAGTGGCTGTATCCGGAATACCTTTTCGTTGGGACAGCATTAATACCACTCAAAAGGCTCTGCTCCAGCCAACTGATCTATTGGGACAAAGCCGCCTGGAATACCTTCGTGGTAACTCAGCTCTGGAAAAAAGAAATGGCGGTACCTTCAGAAATCGCTCTCACATACTGGGTGATATCGTGGACAGTCAGGTTGTTTACGTCGGTGCTCCTGATGCCCCTTATCTGGATCCAGGATATGTCGCTTTCGCCAAGGCACAGATCAACCGTCAACCCGTACTTTATGTAGGAGCAAATGATGGCATGTTGCATGCTTTTAATGCGACCAATGGTGAAGAGCTTTTTGCATTCATCCCCAATGCAGTGTTTGATAATTTAGACAAGCTCACTGCCCCACTCTATAACCAGAGCCATATATTCTATGTCAATGGATCGCCACAAAGCGGTGATGTACAATTTTCGGATGGTAATTGGCATACCATTCTGGTTGGTGGTGAAAATGCCGGGGGCAAGAGTATTTATGCCTTGGATATTACTTATCCCTCCGCTTTAACTTCAGAAGCTAATGTCGCCAGTTCCGTGCTTTGGGAATTCACCGATACGGATATGGGCTACACCTACAGCACACCGCAAATTGGTCAAATAGGAACAACTACCTCTACCCCACTCACTTTTGCCGTATTTTTTGGTAATGGCTACAACAGCGCCATTAATTCCTCAATACTCTACGCGATCAATCCTCAAACGGGAGCACTCATAAAAAAAATTGATCTGTGTGCCGCTATATCTGGCTCCTGTAATACCTCCTTGCCTCAGGGCTTATCATCTGTCTCTCTGGCTCACAAAGATGGCTTACAAGGGCAACCCATTACCGTAGTTTATGCAGGAGATCTCCAGGGGAACCTTTGGGCTGTCAATGTCAGTGATGCTGATCCGGCTAATTGGAGCGTTCGCTTGTTATTTCAGGCACGCGACTCTGGCGGTACTGCGCAGCCCATTACAACAGCTCCTATAGTCACCCTCAATCCGAATTACCCGAGAAAACAAGGGTTATTTATTCTGTTCGGCACTGGACAATTACTCGCCCCCAGTGATCTGCTGAACACTCAAACACAAACAGTCTACGGAGTATGGGATAAACCATTAACTACAGTTACCTACACTCGAAACGATCTGCAACAACAAACACTGAGCCTGGTTGCGCCCGGCACTTCCGGTTTATCCTCCTCCATTCTTACCGTGACCGCCAACACAATTAACTGGAATAATAAACTGGGCTGGTTTGCTGATCTTGCCGTTGCAGGCCAACGCATAATCACGAATCCGGAATTGATTAATGGAACGTTCATTGCCACTTTAAATACTCCTCCGTTAACCGCATGCGGGGTAGGATTTTCCTCAATGTTACTGGAACTGAATTATCTGACAGGCGGATCATTCCTCCGTGCACAAATTGATATTAATGGGGATGGTGGTTTTGATGTTCAGGATCAGTATAATGGTGCATATCCTGTAGGTATTACCTTGTCAAACAGCTATGCCAACTCCCCAACCGTATTAGGACCTAACCAGAGCAATCACATCGTCATATTAATCACCCAATCCAATGGAGTCCAGACTTCAATAATCAATCCTAATAATACTCCAAGGAAAATCGGTTGGTGGCAAATTCAATAAAGGATAAAGAATGAATAGGGATAAACTGTTAATGATTAAAATCAAGCAATCCAATGAAGGCTTCACTTTAATCGAGCTTCTCATTGCATTGGTAATCATTGGAATCCTGATTTCCTTTGCCTATCCATCCTATTTACAGTTTATCCAAAAATCCCGTCGGTCAGATGCTTTGGCGATACTCACTCAGGATCAAATTATTTTCGAACGCTGTTATTCTCAAAATTTTTCTTATGTTGCAGCCTGCGGTGCTTTACCCGCATTTCCTCAAACCACCCCTGAAGGTTTTTATACCATCAACGTGTCAAACCTCACTGCTACAACCTATACCTTGACAGCAACACCACAGGGCAGCCAGGCTGATGATACTAAATGTGCCAGTATAAGTGTGAATCAAGCTAACGTAAAAACAGCCGTTGATTCAACAGCAACAGTACAAACCGAATGTTGGAATCCCTAGTTTTAAAATCTCTTGAACAACGAAATTTAAAACAAGATTCCCCTTGCCAATGCTGGCATAAGCCGTCGTGTAGAACGCTACCTGACAAAACTTGATGAAAACGATCCCAGATTTTCTAAATTATTCTTTACTTCAATGTGTTGCTTCCATTACAGTTCCCTTCCAACGGAAAGTCCAACACGATAATCAATGGAAATTTTTTGCTTTTTCATGGGCATACTCTATCTGTATACCTGTAATCATTACCTGCCTGCGGTAACGCTGTTACTGTTCTATATAACACCACGCATCTCAATTCCAATCTTATTTTTCATGGGAGTTCTTCTGGCCTGGACTCATCAATGGATGATTGAACCACATGGGATGCCTGATAATGCGGTACTACCTGATGCGGTAATCGTGGGAACGATAGCATCAATACCCGTTGTCAGTGCCGAAAAAACAAAATTCCATTTTCAAATTGAATGCATCAATAATCATCCAGCCCAGGGCCTTATTCAGTTAGCATGGTATAACAAAGCGCCTGAATTGCATTCGGGACAACTTTGGCAATTATCGGTCAAATTAAAAAAACCACGAAACTACCGCAATCCTGGGAGCTCCGATTACGTCAAAACCCTATCAGCACGCCATATATACTGGACTGGTTATGTTCGCTCCGGGGTTAATCAATTAATCAAAGAACATAACACTACAGGCTGGTTGCAATTCCGGGAGCAATGGGGTACCGCATTGACACAGCGAAGCCCGGATAAAAAAACTGCTGGAATATTAGAAGCGCTTACCTTAAATGTAACAACTCACATCAGCCAGGAACAATGGGAATTATTCAGACGCACTGGAACCACCCATTTATTTGGTATTTCAGGAGAGCATATTGCTTTAATATCCGGGATGGTATTTTTTATTTTGCGCTGGCTGTGGTCCCGAAGTGTCCGTTGTTGTTTGTTTGCTCCGGCGATCTCGATTGCCAGTATTGGTGGGTTTGGAGTAGCTCTTCTTTATTCATTTATGGCGGGTTTTGAACCGCCAGTACAAAGAGCACTGATTGGGTGTTTTTTTTATACTTTATGCTGCATTGGAATCCAACGATACACCATATGGCAAGTATGGCGTTATGCTCTTTTTGGCGTCTTGTGCCTTGAACCGCATGCCGTATTTATGCAAGGCTTCTACTTTTCTTTTCTCGCCGTTGCCTGTCTGCTGCTCACCCAGCAACGCTGGGGGCTGAAGGGAATCAAAGGCAATCTGGCATTACAGCTGAGTTGTTTAATCGGTTTGATGCCGCTGACCCTGTATTGGTATTCCTATGGTTCAATTAATGGATTTATCGCCAATTTATTTGCAATTCCGCTCGTAGGGTTTCTTATTGTTCCTTTAGCATTAATGGCATTGGCAATCAGTTCATTCAGCTGGTCTGTTTTCTTAATGCATCCCCTATCCTGGCTGGTTGCGCTCTTATTTAAAATGTTGCTCTGGACCGAACATCTGGCTGGAATAAACATCATGGGGTCATTGAACTCGATAATATCTGTAATTTCCATCATGGCGGCTTTATTAACAGGGATCATACTTCCTGTGAAACCCTTTAGATATTTTGCCATAATCTGGCTCCTGGTTCCCTTCTTTCCCTATAAAGAGGCCATACAACATGGGGAGGCTTTAATTCGAGTTCTGGACGTGGGGCAAGGATTAGCCGTAGTGATAAAAACCCGGGATCATGTAATGCTTTATGACACGGGAGATCAATTTTTTCAGGGTAGTGACTTGGGTAAAATCGTTATCCTTCCCTTCCTGACGGATCTTGGTATTAAAAAAGTAGACAAAATAGTCATTAGTCACCCTGATAAAGATCATCTTGGAGGACTAAAATCAATTGAAGCTGAAGTCAAAGTTGATCAATTGATTGTCAACAATCCTTCGTTTTATCATCGAGGTTTTAATTGCCATAACTATCCGGAATGGGAGTGGAATGGGGTTCGTTTCCATTTTTTTCCTATTCATTTTAACTTTAATAATAAAAATGATAACTCCTGTATATTACAAATAAGTTCTTCAATCGGCAGCATTTTATTAACAGGCGATATAGAAAAAACAGCAGAAGATTATCTGGTACGAACTTATGGTGATCAACTGGCCTCAGATGTATTGATTGTTCCCCATCATGGCAGCAAAACCTCTTCCTCTTATCGATTTTTATTGGAAACAGCACCTCAATATGCCATTGCCTCCCTGGGATTCGATAATCGCTTTCATTTTCCACATAATAAAACAATGGAGAATATGAATACCCTGAACATCCCTTTTTACAGAACAGATGAATGCGGCATGGTGCAAATAAAACTGCCGGCAAAAGGGGCGTTAAAAAAACCATCCTGTTTTAGTGGAAATAAATAACAAACGAGGTTCATATGATTCAAAAATAAGACAAACCCTGATAAAATATTACCCCTCTTTCTATTTGATGAGCATCATGGCTAAATCACGTAACTCCATTCTCTTTCTTGGACTCCTTTCAGCATTCTCTTTGGTAACGTTTGATTTATATCAACCATCGCTTCCTTACATTACCAATTTATTTGAAACCACATTCAGCCTGAGCCAACTGACTTTAAGTGTTTATTTGTTTGTTTTTGGGGTTACGCATCTCTTTTGGGGCCCCCTTATTGACCATTATGGACGACGCGCGCTCCTACCGGGAAGTCTGCTGCTTGCTCTGATTGGAAGTGTGCTCTGCGCCTTTGCACCCAATATAACCCTGTTGATAATAGGGCGAGCTATTCAGGGTTTCGCTTTATGTTGTTCCAATTTAATCGCTTTTTCAACGTCTCGAGACTTTGAAGATGAAGTAGAACGCGCCAAAATTCTCTCCTATATCTCCATGATAGTATCAGCTTCCCCCATATTTGCCCCAGTTCTGGGTTCTCTCATTTTTGCCTGGCTTGGATGGCAATTTAATTTTATAGTAATGGCAGGAATGGCTCTGATTCTCTACATTCAATCACGCAGGATATTGGTTGAATCACCGTTTTGGAGTCCACCAAAAACATCATTTAAAATAAACAATCTAGTCAGCTCCTACAAAGCAATATTACCTAAAATGTCCTTATGGTCTGCTTCGTTTATTATGATGTTCAGTTTTACAGCAGTGATGCTTACCGTTATTAATTCCTCCTACCTGATTATCGATGTCCTTAGATTTTCACCTTTGGCCTTTGGTATTATCTTTATCTTTAATGGAATCAATATCATCATAGGAAATTATATTGGTATATGGCTAAGAAAACGCTTCAGCATGACATCAACGATTTTCATGGGAAATTGGCTCATTATACTGGGCGGATTAGCCATGTTATTAAGTACAGAACTTTATGGTTTTAGTCTCATTGCTTTATCTTTTGCCTTAATCTGTAATCTGGGAATCAGCGTGAGTGCTGCACCAACCATGTCTCTGGCACTTTCTGATTTTAAAGAGAATGCGGGAATAGCGACTGCTTTCATAAGCACCGTTCGCCTGTTTGGTTCGTCTATTCTATCCATGCTAGTGGCATATTTATTAACTAAAAATCTCAATGCCTTGCCAATAGGCTTAATGTGCTGCGGGGTTTGTGCTCTCTACTCTTCATGGTTGTTTAAACGTCAAATAACACCTACAGATGACACCGAGGTGGATGGAATTCAGGCCAGCGCCTGATTCTATTCCCGGCGGTCAGCCTGGGGTTCATTATTCGATAAACAAAATAATGAAAAATAGCCGGTATTCAGGATCATCTCTATATAAAACGAGTGTTATGAGTATATATTTCGAGATATACTCTCGAGCTGTTGACATTTCATTATATTCAAGCCTACTTTCCGCGACTTGTTCGCGGAATCGATAGATCGTGCGCAAAACAAGAATATATTGCGCCTATAAAGAGTGAATTGGATCCCGCGAACAAGTCGCGGGACGTCGAAACTTGAATTGTCAACAGACTAGCTAAGTAGATGTTCAGGTTTATAAATCACTACAACTGATTTAAATTTGAACTGATTCGTGCTAATCTACCCACTAATTTTAAAGCTTAAGCGATGCAATGAAATCAACTCAATCCATAAATCACAATAATGAATTACCACAATCATTCTCTCAATTACCTATACGGCAGGAATTACTCAAAAGTATAGCGACCCTGAATTATGAAATCATGACCCCTATTCAGAGCCACACTCTGCCTATGATGCTCAACAATGTAGACGTCATTGCACAGGCAAAGACTGGAAGTGGAAAAACGGCCGCCTTTGGTTTGGCGCTACTCAATAATTTAAAAGTAGAATTTTTTGGCGCGCAAGCCCTCATTCTTTGCCCTACCCGTGAACTTGCAGAACAAGTCAGCCAGGCTCTAAGAAAAATTGCCTGTATGATGCCTAATGTAAAGATTATTAATCTATCAGGTGGTATCCCCATGAAACCTCAACTGGATTCTTTACGCCATGGGGCTCATATTATTGTTGGCACACCCGGGCGAATTCTAAAACATTTAAATAAAGAATCACTGAATCTATCAAAAATAAAAACGCTGGTTTTAGACGAAGCAGACAGAATGCTTGATATGGGATTTCTGGATGACATTAAAACCATCATTTCATCCTGCCCAGGCTCTCGACAAACTCTGCTGTTCTCAGCAACATACCCCGAAGAAATCAAATTAATATCAAAACAATTCATGCGAAATCCCCATGAAGTACTGATTGAAACTCCTCACGCTGAATTTGATATCGAGCAACGATTTTATGAAGTAAGTAAACCTGCTAATAAATTCCCCTTACTAAAATCCCTGCTATTACATTACAAACCCAGCTCGGCCTTGATTTTCTGCAACACCAAACAACAAACTGCAGATGTAACCGATCAGCTGATTGACGAAGGATTTAGCGCTGTAGCCTTAAATGGTGATATGGAACAGGTCGATCGCGATCTGGCGGTTCTGCGCTTTGCGAATCAAAGCTGCTCCATTTTGGTTGCAACAGATGTCGCTGCCCGCGGGCTTGATATTAAAGAACTTCCAGCTGTAATTAATTATGATCTTGCGTTTGAACACGATGTCCACATCCATCGTATTGGGAGAACTGGAAGAGCAGGAAATAAGGGATTGGCTTTAAGTATTACCACCCCAGCAGATGCACCACGTATTTGCGCCATTGAAGATCAACTGCACCATCCATTAACCTGGGGAAATACCAATGAATTGTCCAACAGCAATGATCGCATCATTGCACCAGAGATGATCACTTTATGCATCGCATCTGGAAAAAAAGATAAAATTCGAGCGGGGGATATTTTAGGTGCACTCACAAAAGATGCTGGACTGGATGGTAGTAAAATAGGAAAAATTGATATTTCATTATTCAACTCCTACGTTGCTATTCACCACAGTCAGGCAGAAAAGGCACTTACCGCTTTGAAAAATGGTACCCTGATCAAAGGGCGAAAAATTGCAGCTAGAACCATTAAATAAAACAAAACAGATTCTGAATGTTATTCGGGCCATTCCTTATCTCCAAATAATGGCCCAAAGACAGCAGGCTGATTCAGACTAAGACTCCAGAAAAGATTGCCCATATCATAATGCCACCACTCATATTGATAAGAGGTGAATCCGGCATGCTCCATTGCGCTCCTCAGGAGTTTTCGATTATCCCTGATTCGTTTATCTTCAGAGGTTAACGTTCTCAGCGCATCAAAATAATCCCTGTGTGCCCGGTCAGAACATTCATCAAATGGGGTTCCCATGTTTAGAGGAAGGTCGGTTTGTCTATCAAATAAAGTCAAGTCTATTGCTCCCCCACTTAAATGAGGTGCACAATAATCATCATTTGGTGCAGAGGGAAGGGCGACAAATTTAAGAGTTTCTGCAAAATTATCGTCATCACTCAGGTGTGGCATTTTTTTCTTGATTTCTCCACGCATCCATTCAAATAGAGCGGCTTGAGTTGCCCTTGTCCTATAAACATCCCACACCAGGATGCCATATCCAGAAGGCAAATGGTCAAGAACTTTAAAGATACTGCGCAGTACTATAGATCGGCCATATATTTGAGGTCGAGGACTAAACCCAAAATTAAAATAGACCGGATCGACCTTAAGGCGAGGATGAAGCTGATTGTGAAATTCAACCGCTTTAAAATCATGTGCATCAAATTGCTTCGTGTTCATGTCGTTATTTTAGCTCAATCAATAGAATTATAAGTCAGAAATCGAGTGTTTATCCTGAAACACTTTAATGCAGGCATCCACTATTTCTTCAGAAAACAGAATGCCTCTGCCTTGTTGCAATTTGTCAAAGGCTAACCCAACATCATAGGCTGGCCTATATGGTCGGTGTGAAGTCACCGCTTCAACAACATCCGCGACAGCGAGTATCCTCGCTTCCAGAAGAATTTCATCCCCCCTTAAACCACGAGGATAACCACTACCATCCAATCGTTCATGATGCTGTAAAATAATTTCAGCAATAGGCCAGGGAAAGTGTACATTTTTTAAAATTTCATAACCTACTGTAGTGTGCGTTTTAACCAGTTCAAATTCAAGTTGGGTTAATTGACCCGGTTTATTGAGAATTGAAATTGGGATACCGATTTTACCGATATCATGCATTTCTGCTGCAAGTTTAAGACCCGCGATCTGATCTTCGGAAAGGCCTAATTCACGGGCAATCCTGGCAGCAAGACATGCAACCCTTAGTTGATGCTCTGCCGTATAAGGATCACTTTGCTTCATCGCAATCGTTAAAGCCACCGCCAACTCGCTGATACTGCGTAACATTTCCTGGGCATGATTTTTCCGCTCAATCTCAATTTTTTTACGCTCGGTGATGTCTTCTCCAATAGAAGCGATACCAATAACTTCGCCAGATGGAGACAGCAACAACGAATTATTCCAATGGATTAATATACGCTCTCCATTCTTAGTCAGTAGTTCATTTTCATAATGAGATACCATTTCTTCATTTTTAAGAGATTGGTTAAATATCTTCAAAATAGTCTTTTTGTGTTCTTTGGGAATGAACGTATCAAACCAGTTCTTGCCTAAAATCTCCTCTTCAGACCAACCTGTTAATTTTAATAAGAAATTATTACAATCCAAAATGGTAGCATCAAGATCCACTATGACTGAAACTAACTCTACATTATGCAGCATATGTGAAAATCGTCGCTCGCTTTCACGCAATTGCTCCAGTGCTTCATGCCTGATGCTAATATCCTCAGCTATCCCTGAAGTGCGAACCAACTGATTGGATTCATTAAAAATTGGAAAAGTTCGAGCGTGAATCCATCTTAAATCCCCATTCGGGCGTACAATCCTAAAAACATCATCAAAATAACCTGTCTCTATCTGCTTGCAATACTTCAAGTAAATTCGTTCTTTATCTACAGGATGTACTGAGTTAATCCAGGCATCCGAAACGGTATACAGTTCAGATAAAGGCCGCCCCCAAATCTGTTCATAAGCAGGACTAACATATAAATACTTCCCTGACTGGTTTTCTATCAGAAAAAACACATCATTGATGGATTCAGCCATCTGACGAAAGAGAGCCTCGCTTTGGCTCAGTTTTTGTTGTGTTTTATTTAACTCACGAAGATCAGATACTAAAGCCATAATCGAATGCTTATCTGCACCTAGAAATTTGATGTGGGCCTGAAAACTGTTCCCGCTTTTACGAACCAAATGAAACTGATAAATAATATTATTATTTTTAACAAATTCATTTTTTTTATGATCAATTAAATCTGCTTCTGAATCATGAAAGATATTTCTGATATTGAGTTTTTTTATCTCATCTTCCCTGTACTCAAGCATGCCGCAAAGATTAGAGTTAGCATACCTGACATTTCCCATATCATCATAAATAAAAACACCATCAAACATGTGTTCAAGCAGAAAGTTATAAGGATTGTTCATCCTGATTACTTCCTTTTAAAGCCAATTTGCCAATTAGTAATACTACAATGACTTTTTAAATGAAAATCAAAAACGCACTGCTCATATTTTGTACTATTATACCAGTATAGCTCATTTAACCTAACCCGTGACAAATAATAGATGAAATCTCAGCAGCCCCCAATCGCTTTACATGGCATTAGCCAAAAATCTCCCAAAGGCGTGTTTTGATAATGAGAAAGATGATGGGAAAAAAAATGCTGAGCTTTGTGTATTTGTTTTGTATGCAACAAAGTCTGCAAATAAGTCTGAGCAAACAACTCTACCTGAGCATCACTGCCTCCTACCTGCATGTATTGGTCCATGACTGGAGTCAAAAGGGAGTAAGCTCTACTGTAATCTTCTTCAGCAAACGCATAAATACCCTGACTTAGTGGCAAAATGACCTTGGCCCACAATGAATCAGTAGTTGAATCCGCGTAGTGCTTCATTTTATTCAACGATTCTATTGCTTTCTTTTTTTGTCCTGATCTGACAAGACAATAAATAAAATGAGCATTATTAAACCCAATATAATGTTCTGAAGGATGGGTACCCAAGTGCTCTGCAATCTTGCCTAATTGCTGAATTTGAGGCATCCCCGCCATGTCCATACGCCATAATAAAGATATTGCGTCTATTTGTTCAAGAACGGTATCAGGCATAGCACCGGAAATACCGGGGTACAGTTGGAGCACCTCGTTCTCATTGCGATTAGCCAGATAAAATAAAGCCAAATGCCAGGTATTATGCCCCTTGAGTAAAGGATGAATCCTCTGCCAACTGCTTTGTAAGCCATGCAAGCGTTGAATTCCTCCATCCAAATCATGAGTTAATAATGCAACATGCGCCAAAGTATGGTGCGCCCAAGGAGTAACTAATTCCATATGGATTGCGGCTTCAGCCATTTCCCTGGATTGCGCATAATGACCACACAGCTCCAAGGCAAATGAATGAATCGCAAGAAAATGAGATTCATCCTGATTCTCTGCAGCACACCTGGTGCAAACACGCAAAAAATGTTCGGCTTGATATGCCTGACCAGTACAATAGAAAAGCCACTCCAACAATTTCATGGCCAAGGTATCACGAGGATAAAGTTGTATTAACTGCTCTAACAGAGTGATCGCTTCAGGATATTTTAAATCGGACCAATTAAGTAGTGCATTGTATAATAAACGCTCTCGGCTATTCGCTCCGGATAAATACTGTTCAGCTGCCAGAAGATGCATTTTCGCAACTCCATTTGCCCCATCCTCTTGAGCATATAAATAATAAACCGCAGCATAGAGTTGAATCAGGACAGTATCAGGATATAGTCCTGCAGCATTAATGATTAATCCTGCATTAGGGCCTGATCCTACTATTTGTTGATGAAAGGAGTTAATACATTCCATCACTTCATTTGAATCGGTCGTGACGGCTAACCCTCTGTGCGTATACATAACTGACCAGAATAATGGTTCACCACTGAATTAATGATAGCACAGATAGTCAGAGGATGAGGGATAAGAGAAGGGAGTAACCTTGAACGCTGATAACAAACAAAACAAGTTAATTTAATTCGACAACCATCACTTTTATGGGATGTTTACTCATATTTTCATCATTATGCAATTCACCTGGAACGTCTTTAATCAGGAAATAGGCACTATTTTTTTTCAGCTTTAAATAATGTACTGCGCCATTATTATTCGTTATTTTTAATACACCATCAGTCAACGCAACCAAAACGCGATCATGATCGTGTCTGTGCATGGGAAGCACTTTAGCAGACGAAGGATATATAGTGGTTTGCCATACCTTAACTTGACTATTGGTGAATTGAACTATACGTTTTGTTGCTTGTTCTTCGGCATACAAAGAGCTCAATGGGCTTATCAATAACCCGATTAAAACAGTCCTAAAATATCTGTTCAAGATACTTATTCCATAAATAACAATACGGTCATTATAGTACCAGATAAATTTGGATTGTATCTTTATTGGCACTGAATAAAATAAAAAAGAAACATGAAGTTATTCAATAATATCTCCTTAAAAGTACTATAATTAAATTAAGGAAGATGTTTAGGAGATTTATTATGACTACCCTGTTTTTGGCAACGGTGATTGGGTGGTATCTTGTCATTGTTGGCCTTTATTCTTTATTTCAATACGAACAGTTAAAATCAGTTGCGGCTGAAATTATGGGACAACGCGGATTGTTTTTTGTTTTAGCAATTATGACATTAATTTTAGGATTGCTTCTGGTTACGAGCCACAACATATGGGTCATGAGTTGGCCTGTAGTGATTACTATTTTTAGCTGGCTGGTCTTAATCAGTGGATTAATTCGTATGTTCTGCCCTGATACGGCCAATAAAATGAGGCAATCTTTCCTGAATAATCCAGTAAAAATGAAAATTGCCGCAGTTGTATCCCTCTTGGTAGGCCTGTTCTTGTTGTTCCATGTTTATTACCCTTTAATTTAAGAACATCCACCTGAAGCCGTGATCCTTAAAATCACGGCTTGATTCTATTCACAATCTGACGCCTCTGCACATGCCCCCAAAGCTGTCTTGCCTGTGCGGGCAAGACAGCTTTGGGGTCCTGCACATAGATCTGACGCATCAAAATGCATGAATTAAATCAGAGATAATGTATTATAACGTGGAAAATCAAGAGGGCTTTCAGATTATCGGGATCGGTGATATTAAATACCCCAATAATGCATGCCCCCACACATAACTCATATGAATTCAGGAAGTCAGGATGTTCTTAACGAGTACTGCAGGTGATGGCTATAAGTTCTTCAGTCTACACTCTCTAATCGACTGGTTGATCAAACTCGTTTTTCTCATGATTTTGCTTTTGGTCATCGTTCCATTTTCCCCAAAAATGCCGGCACCTGGACTTGATGCATCCTGGGCCATGGGGTTGAATCAGGCTTTAGCCCAGGGACTCTCATTTGGTAAAGATGTTATTTTTACCTTAGGCCCCTATTCTTCGATATACACCAAATTTTATCACCCATTCACGGATTCGATGATGATAGGCGGTAGTATCTATCTGGCGTTGTCCTTCTGGCTTTGTATTATTTTATTGATGCAAGACACTAAATGGCGCTGGAGTATTTCTTTTGCAGTCCTTATTTTTGGGATGATTTATGCCAGGGATTCCTTATTGTTCTCCTATCCATTAATGATCAGTCTAATATGCTTCAAATATCTGAGCCCTCAAACTCGTATCCTTTATTCAAATAAAATCACCTGGGTTTTATTGAGCTTATTGTTTGCTCCTCTTGGCTTATTAGCGTTAATCAAGGGCTCCCTGCTCGTAATAAGCGGGGTTGTTTCCTTCCTGTGTGCCGTATTTTTTGCCCTGAACAAACAAAAAATCATGTCCGTTGTATGCCTTCTTTCTCCTCTGAGCACAGGCATTTTGTTTTGGAGTATATCAGGTCAATCGATTATCGATTTCCCCTATTACGTCATCAACTCAATTCTTCTGGCATCAGGATTTACAGAGGCTATGGCATTAGATGGAGATAATAAAGAAATAACGCTTTATTTGATCTCTTCAGCTCTCATTCTCTTCACCATTATCAGACAAAAACAAACATCTGTTGTTACCCGAGTCTTTTACTTCAGTATTTTTATAATTTTTCTATTTCTTTCTTTCAAGGCTGGTTTCACCCGGCACTTTGGCCACTCATTTATTACCGGTACCTCTATTTTGATTGCAGCACTGCTTCTGCCCTTTTTGTTTCATTCAAAATGGGTCATAGTCACTCTTATTTTTTCATTATATACAACCAGTTATATTGACGGTCAGCACACTAAAATTTCCTTACTTAATAATTTTATCTCTACTTATTCAACCTCATGGTATGGTTTGAAAAGCCGGGTTCAAGATCCCCAATGGGTAAAGGAAAATTATCGTGTCAGCATGATCTATTTGCATAATCAATACCCCCTTCCACAGCTAGAAGGGACTGCAGACATCTATTCTTATGATCAAAGCTTATTATTGGCCTCGGATGCACTCTGGTCTCCTCGCCCAATTTTTCAAAGTTATTCCGTTTTTACTCCAGTTATGGCGGAAAAAAATAAAAATCACCTATTAAGTAACCGCAGGCCAGATAATATTCTATTTAAAATACAGGCTATTGATGAACGAATCCCCTCTCTTGATGATGGTGCCAGTTGGCCCGAGCTATTGAATAATTACCACCCCGTTCAATTAGCTAATGATTTTTTAATTTTAAAAAAAAATGAACATCATAAAATCGCCAAACCACTGCACTTGATAAACAAGGAGCAACATGTTTTTGGAGAAAAAGTCCAAGTGCCTCAGACTAAACTTCCCGTATTTGCTGAAATCATTATAAAACCAACCCTTTGGGGATCGATTGCAGCAGTTTTATTTAAACCCCACCCCATCCAAGTCACTGTTGAATTGAATAATGGCAGTAAAAGACAGTTCCGTTTAATTGCCAATATGGCAAAATCAGGTTTCTTAGTCTCCCCATTAATTGAAGAAACTGCTGAGTTTGGATTAATGTTCACTCAGAATCATTTTTTGGATAATAAAAAAGTTAAATCAATCACTCTAACTTCGAGTTCTCATGATTCAAATCATTGGAATAACGAATATGCGATTCTTTTTAAACACATTCATACTCTCTAACGATGTGCACACTATTCCCTTTTTTAAATGGTCTTTAAACAAAAAAAATAACCGATTGTGTAAAATTAGAAAAAAAAGGTTTATTTAAGCCAAAAATGTAGTAAAATAGAACTCATCTTCGATTTATTAAGTAAGAAGGTATCTTTATGACTAAGGGTTCAAAAAAACAATCCAGATTATCTGATAAAATGCAGAGATTAAAAGAGAACATACTTGCTCTGCTTTTAGAAAGAAAAACCCTTATGGAACAGGTGTACGAAGGCAGCAGATTTGCCTCCTTAGTCACTACAGGTATTAGCAATGTATTTAATGTAATTGCCTCATTTTTAAGCTCATTTAAAACAATACCCATTATTGGCAGTGTATTCCAAACCATTGCAACAATACCGCAAGCTATTTCCTTCATTGCTGATCCCAAAATCACATTTACCCAAAAAGCAATTACTGGCTTGGTTCTTTTGGTAGTTGGTGGCATTGCCCTTGCTGCATTTATGCTTGGAAATATAGCGACCCTGATTTTAGGAACTGTTTTTTCCTCGATCTTCACTTTACTGGAGGGTTATAATTTCACCACCAGAGTGATTGATAAATTTAAAAAATCAAACCGCTATAATGAAAGCAACGAATTTGTGACTCTGATTCAAGAACGAAGATATCCTGAAACGGATAAATACAATGAACAATTAGAAGTTCGTGCGGTAGAACTGGAACATCTACTTGCTGGTAATCAATTTAAAAAAGAAACCAAAAGAAAATTAAAGAATGAATTAGGATTCATAAAAGGTATTCTCAACAAAAAAGAAATAATCATCGGCCAAAATCCAGAAAATACAGCGTCTCAACTCTCCGAGCTCTATAAAATTCATCAAGACCAATTGGGAGAATTGGCAGAAAAGCTGTCTTTAATCACTGAAGCAACCAAACTGGAAGGACATGATGATATTCTTGACGAAATTCAAAAAATTCAAAATGCAATATTAACTACAGAAGAAGACATTGCTCTTATTACTAAACCTATCAAAGAGCTTAATTTTGAAAATAACATCGCTTCCGATAAGCTTAGTATATCGTTTAGTACATTTATGTTAAACGTAGCCGCAACTCTGGTTTCATTTATGGGCTTGCTTCTAGGATTAGGTGTCATAGCGGCGCCTCATGTATTTGTTCCAATTATGGTGGGTATAGGTATAAGCCTTGCCATTGCCGGCTTGATACGATGGATAGCTGAAAAGGTAACACAATACGATGAGCGAACCTATTTGAGAAAAAAAGAAGAGCACCAAAAAGAAACCATTCTGGATGAATCCCTTTATATGCATGAGCAGAATCTTGGAAAGGATAATTCTGCTTCAAAAGGAAATTCAAGTCACTCCAAACACATGTACGATCTTTTAAATCCTCAACAAACCGTCACAGAGGAACCGAAACCTGCAATCATCAATTCTCCTCGCCCCAACGAACACGTGACGCTCTTTGACTTTGGACAGAATGTCACTGCGGAGCAACTTGAAAAAAGTCATCAGGCTGATAACGATCCCATCGCTTATGAAAATATGACTCTGCAGTAAGACTCTGAATGACAAAACGAAATTGTTTATTTATAATACAAAAAACACATTGATTACGAGAGCGCATCTATGAGCCTGAAGCGATATCATGAAGCACAAAAAGGACAACCAGGCTATGATAAAGCCAAATCAGAACTCCAAAAAGGCAGAAAAACCAGCCATTGGATTTGGTATATTATTCCGCAACTCCAATCACTGGGATACAGTGAACGTGCCAAACGCTATGGTATAGCAGATTTTAAAGAAGCCTGTGACTATTTAAGAGACCCCCTTCTTTTTAAACGTTATAATGAGATTGTCAGCCTTATCGAACGTCAACTACAAAAAATCCCCGTTGAAACACTGATGGGAGGCGCTACTGACGCGAGAAAACTAGCCTCCAGCTTAACGTTGTTTCAAGCAGCGGCATCGTTTCTGAGTTCAGCAAACCACCAAACCCAACATGATTATGCTGGACTTGAACAAAGATGTGCCCGAATATTTCAGATCATTACAAACCAGGGCTATCCCCCATGCAAAGCAACCCTTGCTGAGCTAAATAAACCCGGGCAAAACATTAAATACAACAACACCCATGCATCTGTTGTATTAACCCGACAGGAACAATTTGCCCATGCCAAATCCAAACCTGTATCCTTGGCCCATGAGTTGGCAGAATATCAAAAAACCAGGAAGAATGAATGGGAATTTCATTATAATTTTTTAGGAATTGTCTCTGTACTGTATTTTATCCAGGATATGCTGTTAGGTACCGATCATTTCAATACAAAAAATCGGGAAATAAAAATCAGTGCGGCAGCAAAGCTGGAACGAATTCTTGACCCCGCTCAACCCAAACCAGAGCCTTTAAACAAAGCAGAAATAAAAGCACTGAAAGAAGGAAGATTAGGAGATCTAGTCAGCAGGCATGGAAGTTTAAATCACATAATCGCTAATGCTCCAATGAAACCAATGGATGACCCTTCATCACAAAGCGGCTTACACCTTTAAAGCGGGTACCATATATTGTGGCAAAGGAGTCTCAATACCCGCTCGATCAAATTGCTGTTTTATGCGTTCCTGCACAATATTCCGTGCAGCCGATAGTTCGCTAGTACTAACCCATACCATAAATTTGAGCTCTACAGCAGAATTGGCAAAATTATTAATGTTTACCATAGGTTCAGGATCTTTTAATACCTGTTCACAGTGTTGTGCTATATCCAGGAGCATGGATTTAACCTGACTAATATCGCAGTCATAAGCAACCGCTACAATAATATCAAGACGCCGAGTTGAGAAATAACTCAGATTGGTAATCTCTGATTTTATCATGGCCTCATTCGGTATTCTGACTAATTTATTGTCGGATGTTTTGAGTTTCGTAGAAAGTAAATCTATTGAATCCACAACGCCCGTTATGCCTTTGACCTCTACGGTATCGCCCACCTTAAAGGGATGTTCAAATAACAAAAAGATGCCACTGATTAAATTTGAAGCTGCGGTTTGTGAAGCAAAACTGATTGCTACGGTAAACACTCCTGCAGCCCCCAGTAACACACTCAGCTTAAATCCAATATGCTGCAAGCTGGTCACTGCAAATATAGTGAACACAGCATAAAAAACAACTCTTCTGATGAGCATGGTCTGATGGCGAGAAAACCGTTTTATAAATGTTCGTTCAGCCAATATGCCTAATCGTTTTGCAAAAAAATAACCAATTACAAACAAACACAACGCATAGGTAATATTAACCATCTTGTCTGTATGAACGAAATAGCTTAAATAACCTTTAGGTATCAATTGTTCCATGAAACGTCGACCTCATCTCATTTTTTGCATATAATTATGACAGGATTTTATTTGAAAACCATATTGTTACAGTATAATGTCTTAATTTTATAGACATTACGAACCAAGAGCACTATGAACAAAATGACCCCTTTAAAACGATGTGGCTGGGTAGGACTAAATAAACCACATTATGAACACTATCATGACACCGAATGGGGTGTGCCAGTACATGACGATCTAAAGCATTTTGAAATGCTATTGCTTGAAGGAGCACAGGCCGGTTTGAACTGGGAGACTATCTTAAAAAGGCGAGAAGGTTATCGAGAAGCATTTAAACAATTCAACCCAGACCACGTTGCGCAAATGTCCGATGAAGAGCTGGAACGGCACATGACGAACCCTGAAATTATTCGTAATCGTCTTAAAATCTACTCAACGCGAAAAAATGCTCGTGTTTTTTTGGCAATTCAACAAGAATTCGGTTCCTTTGATGCCTATATTTGGCGCTTCGTTGATGGTACACCTAAAATCAATCGCCCCCAAACCCTACAAGATATCCCTGCCAACACACCTGAGTCAGATGCCTTGTCAAAAGACCTTAAAAAAAGAGGGATGACTTTTGTTGGATCAACAATCATGTATGCATACATGCAGGCAGTTGGTCTGGTAAATGATCACACTATTGATTGTTTTTGTGCCATTAAAAACCAAGGTTAATTCTTCTGGCTCTATTAGCCACAACTCTCAAATTCCTACTATTTTAACCCCATCACCCTAAACCCTCTCCCCCTCGCCACACTCGGTGGAGGGGATTTGATCGAAAGAAGCTCAATTTTACTGGACACTTATGTGCATAAATGTGGATCCAATACGCCGATTATTGCCTGTAGGGACAAAAACACTTAGTCCTTAAGGGGCAATCCATACATCAAAATAGGTAATTTTACTGACATGACTGATAAGTCCTTTTAGAGAATAATCGCCGCTCTTTTTAATGGCTTATTTATGGAACATTAGGATGTATTCTAAACAAATTCTACGAATGCACATGCTGTCATACATTAATGACAAGACAGTATTTCGCACCATTTTGGGATGGAGTACCACCATCATCTGCACGCTTATCATGCAAATCATAGTTCACAATACGGCATTAAATGCCAATCTGTCTCATTTTGCAGTCGTTTTTTGTGCTGCTTTGGGGATGTGGATTTTTCGCCTTGTTCCCGAAAGTATTCCAGCTGTTTGTATTATTTTAAGCACATTATTTTTTAATTTTAACCCACAATATATTATTCTTTCTGGCTTTATTTCCGATAGTTTCTTTCTTACTTTAAGTCTATTCGGTATTAGCTGTGTGTTAATCAAATCTCAATTATTTTATCGATTTTCCTTATTTTTACTGTGTCGCCTGCCACCCAGTCAATCCTTGTTGCAAAAAACACTTTTTACTATGGGAGCATTAATGACCCCGGTCATCAGCGTCCAAAGTGCTCGAGTTACTCTTATGGCTCCCCTACTGGATGACCTCGTAACCAGCAGCAAAATAAATCCCCGCAGTGCTTCAGCAAATGCATTAGCTTGTGCCGGTTTTAATGGATGTATTTTATTATCAACTGTATTTCTTACAGGAAAATCAAGCAACTCAATACTCTATGCCATGCTTTCCCAACAGCAGATGGGACAGTTTAGCTGGTTTGACTGGTTATTAGCTGCCTCCTTTCCCGGAGTATTACTGACTGGGTTATATTTTATTGTCCAATCCCGTTTGTTTCGAATAAATCACTCTATAAGCATCAACAAATTCAGACTGAAGAAGGAGTTACTCTCTTTAGGCACATTAACTGTCGAAGAATGGGCAGCAATTACAGGAATAGCAACGTTGCTTATCGGACTCTTCTTAAATGCCTGGCATCCCATTCCCGGGTTCTTTATTTGTAGTGTTGTGTTTTTTGTTCTGTTCCTTACCGGAGCAATAGAACTGCATGAATTTAAAACCAAAATTAACTGGTCATTTCTATTCTACCTCGGAGCCATCATTGGGATCATGCGTTACATACAAAATACCGGTATTGATTTATGGCTCAGCAACCAATTGAACTTGATCTCGAGTTTTGCTGATAGCAACATCATATTCATCATTATCGGTATTTATCTGATAAGCTGGTTGTGCGGATTAATACTGGGTACTATGACCGCTCCTGCATTGTTGTTTGCAGTAATCATGCCCGTGACTCAAAAAGCAGGGATTAACAGTTGGCTTGTTGCTTTTATTATCCTGATGGCTACTGAAGCATGGATATTTCCCTATCAATCCAATTATTATCTGTGCTTTGAAGAGTTACTCAACAAGAAAAAAAATTTCCAGCTTAAACCTCTTTTACGCTTTAATTCCTGTTTAGCGCTGCTGAAATTGGGCATTTTGCTGTTGTCTATACCGTTTTGGTATTGTTTAAAGATCATCTAATTCAGACGCTACCCATTAGGTAATATACAAACAGGCATAGTGACAATTTATCTGTTCACGCGGAGCTCTGATTGCTCTGCGGACTCTATTGATTCCAGCTCTTCCCAACATCGAGCAAATTCACGGTTATCATGAAAACCATAACTGGCCAGTTTGGCACAAACCAATTGAACATTATCGCTGCCAAGACGATAGCATACTGGTAATGCTTTATCGGACAACCCACTCGTGAGATACCGATGATATTCTTGAGGGAGCTGAAAAAATGGAGGTAATGTTTTCGCATTAACATCAGTACCAACGATACGATGCTCAATTTTAATCCCCTTCGTTGCGAAAATACTGGTTACCAGTTCATCAGGCAAATGATTTTTAGGGTAAAAAGTCATTCCCGGAGGGACATAACTCATTCCATATCCCGGTGGTATGGCTCTGAAAAATACAAAAACTGTTGCTTTAGGATTATTCTCAGCCAGACTTAGCGATATTCTATGAAAATTCAAATCAGCAACACCTATCGGACTGAAATTACAGGCCAACTTGCCATGAAACAAAATTAAATCACCATATTTAGGATGGGACATGCGTTCCACATCAAAAGCAAAAAAATTTGTTATTGAATTGTCTTCTGACTTCCAAACATCCACATAAAACTGACGATCTGCATCCGTCTGCTGAGGCAATAACATGGCTCTGAAATAATCAGCCTGATTTCTGGCCTGTTCACCACCCAAAAATTTAAAAATATCCGGTTTTTGTATCAACTCATCCAGTTCTTCCTGAGCTAACAAATGAGCCGGTTTAATCATTGAGCGATAATTTTTCCCATCCAAAATAATCGGGGTTTCAATCACGATCCTATCCAATGAAAAATCAGGTTGCTCAATCCTTGTTTGCCCTACTCGTTTACGCTGCGCCCTGGCATCCAGACGCTTGTTATGGGCTACGAACAAGTCCTCCATTTCAGAGGTGACTATCGGATCAGTAGGAACTTCAGAAAATCGTTCCTGATCATAAGGGCCATCAGGAACATGTCTGGTCCAATATTTTAAAAAGAACTCCAAAATTCTCAAATCATCTGGCTTGGCCCATTTAACAGCCAGTTCAAAAGGAGTAAGGCCAACTTTATTTTCTGGCAAGGTTTTCAGATAAAACAAGATAATGCGTACCATAGCAAAATCATTCATGCGCACAGCATCAGCCAAGCGACTGTTCACCTCATCGAGCGTAACACCTCGATAGAGAAGCGTTTCCATGATTTCAGGAGTTTTAGCATTATCAATCGGTCTGAAGTATAAGGAACCCTTGCGATATTCATGAGAGTAGTTACTCAACGAAGCGCCTTGGCTAATTAAATACTCTGTTATGGCTGAATGACCATTCGCAATGGCTAACAATAAAGGACTAAACCCGAATGGATCTTTGCTCTCCAGAAGCCCCGGATCCTTCTTCAACTCACCCTGCACCACATCCAAATGACCGTCAATGCAGCTTTGATGCATTAATGAGCGAGGACTTTTCAGTGCCTTCTCTACTTCAGCAAGATACTGTTCTCGCAAGTCTAAAAAGTGAGCCATAGGATCGTCTAACACCACTCTGGGAATACAAATAATCATGGAATAACTTTTTTGTCTTACCTGTTCTATCCACGGTAATTGTAAAATTCCGTCCCGCTCCGCAACCTTTAAAATAAACTCATATTTTTTCTGTTGATTAAAATCCATCCGTCCCGTCATCACTCCTTCATGTTGCCGAGCCTCAAAACAGAGTTTTTCAATGCTCAACACACCAAGATAAGCAGCCAGCTCATGTGCCGGCATTCCCCTGGGATCCTTGACATTGGCACGATGTGGATCTTCCTCTAATAATCGACGTACTCGCTCTTCGTCAACGTCAAGAATGGCTTGATGAATTTCCGGAATGCCGTCAGGAACAACCCGATCATAACGCTCATCGAACTGCTGAACAGCACCACCAAAAGCCAAGGAATTCATAGATCCAAAATAAGGTCTGTCTGTGGTTGTATCGCACTCAATCTCATTTATTTTTTGGAGATTTTCCGGGCATGGATCGAGCATTAATTCAAAAAGAGACTGTTCAACAGAACTAAATGGAGCCAGACTATCAATAGTTTCTATGAAGCGCCTTGCTTCCGTCCGCTCTTCAATATCAAATAAATCTTTGGTAATTCCCAATCGTGGATTGGCATCAACACTTCTGTCAAAAAAAATAAAATGAGGGCCTTTGCCTTTAAAATGGGAATACACCTTTCTCGCTACAAACGGTCGGGGATAAACAATAGAGGATAAATATCCTTCAGGATGATAAGCAAAAACCAATTCCTTTAAGGGCGATCGAAAATGGACATTATTAAAACGCATGATCCAGGAGGGCGTTCTTCTCAGATCCACCTCATCATTATTTGGAGGTGCTATATTGTTTAAATAATTAGTTGAATTTCTTAAGCGGCTGTATTCCCAAAGAGCACGCGTTTCGACGGAGCTACTACTGGATCCTGCACTTTTAAGGGTACTCAAAAAACCACGAACTAAACCACCAGGTACAGACATTCTAATTGACTCCATTACGAGGGCAATATAGAATCCCCCCTAAAAATGGACAAAATATTATCACCAATCCAAATTTCAATCAATTATCAACTCAACAGCCCAAAACTATGATGGAGCTTAACTCATACTTAAAAAATCACCCTACCCTGATCTTTGCTGAAGACATGAAAACAATTTGCCAACCTCTTTTTAAATTAGGCATTGATTATTTCAGCCACGTGATGATTAATTCGCAGAATGAAATGACAGCCAATGCAAGTAATCCCGAGTATTTTCGTTTTTATTTTGAGCAAGGCTTCCATCAATCCGATCTGCATACAGCACAATTTGACATACCGCAACGTTATGTACTCTGGCATTTGGTCAAACGAGAAGGCAAAGCAGAGGAACTCTACCAATCAGGGATAGAATTTGGCCTTTTCTACATTTTTACTGTCATTGAACGGGCCGGGAATGAACAAAACTATTATCATTTTGCAGCTAAATCACATAAAGATTATATGAATGAATTTTATTTCAGACATATTGATTTATTGGAACAATTTATTGCCTACTACAAACATTCCGTGCTACTTAACGACAGACTGAATCGAGCTTATAAATTACCTTACAAAATTAATAACACTACAGGATCACACATCATCAAAGTAGATTTTTCGAGTTCACTCACATCAGTGACTATTAAGGACTACCTGAACAGTATTCAGGTAAAATCAAATTTGGCTCAACCCGTTTTAGAATTATCACGACGTGAACTGCAATGTGCTTTATATTTGCTCGAAGGGAAAACATCCATGGAAATTGCACATTTACTAAATATCTCCCCCAGAACAGTAGAAGTCTATTTTAATCGACTGAAAAATCGCTTTGGCAGCAAAAATAAAATCCAATTAGTTCGACATCTAATAGAAACAGGATTACTCAATCAAACTTCTGTTTCGTTTGATGCATAAACGAGAATTAGTTTTATCTTCACTCAATTTATTAAGAAACGATTTGTGGCCTACCCTATTGAACACCATTACAACTGAAATTAAGAACGAAGCACCTGGTTTTGTGAACAAAATGTATTTATCTCATAAAAAATGCATCATTACGAGCGTTAGCGAAGCAGATCGAATCTTTGCTCGCATGCTTTAGTGCTTCACTTCGTTTGCAACGACTACTTATTTACAAAGAGCGCATCCGTTCCTTGTATCCACTAATTAAGGATTGTCCTATAATGATGAGCATGAATCCTATTATTCCATGCAATCGGAATTACAAAACGGAGGTGTTTCTGCAATGACTGCTAATTACTATGATTTTTATCAAAAAAATCCCGTTTTCTCATCTGAGTTTTACAGCCAGTTTATAAGAACCCTGGGAAAAACTCATGCTCAATGCGCAGACATTGGGGAATGTTTTATTACTTTGCATCAGATAAAAGACAAAGAGTTTAACAGCTGGTACAAGGCCTGGCATGATATGGCTGAAACAGTAGCCGAAATGGGTAAGGAAAGTGAACAATCAGGGTATTTTTACAGTGCCGGAAAAGCCTTCCTCCGTGCTGCAGAATATCATCGTGCCAGTGAATTCTTTTTAAGGGCTAACCTCGAAGATCCTCGAATTATGGTTATCTATGATCAGCTGCAGTCCTGTTATGAACGAGCGCTTCATCACCTGCATCCCAACGCGATAAAAGTAAGGGTGCCTTTTGACCATCACAGTTTGGATGGCTACTATTTCACAACCCCAACCGAACCTAAAGCCACTCTGCTCATACCCGGGGGGTATGACAGTACGGTTGAAGAGCAATACCCATTAGTGAACGCGGCCTTATCAAGAGGTTATGATGTTCTGACCTTTGATGGTCCCGGGCAAGGACATGTGCTTAGAAGATATGGATTAACCATGCGTCCGGATTTTGAAAAAGCATGCTCTCCAATCCTGGACTGGATGGATATCAATGCACGCAATCATCGATATATTGGCATCGGACGCAGCTTTGGAGGATATCTGGTACCACGTGCAGCATGCAGCGAACAACGCCTGTCCGGATTAATCTGCGATCCTGCTCAAATGAACCTGGGTACCAATCTCCAAAAGATGCTTAATCCTGAAGTTCTTGACTGGCTGAACACGGGCAATAAAGAACGAGTGGATCTCTTTTTTTCGGCACAATTCAGCAAAGATCCTATGAAGGAATTTTATTTTTATTCGCGGATGTCTGCCCATGGCTTGCATTCTGTGTTTGATTACCTGAATTGCCTTAAAGAATATACTTTGCAAGATCGCATAGAGGGGATTAGATGCCCCACCCTGGTTTGCGGTAATCCCCATGACGTTATCGCAAGCGCCAGTAAAGCATTTTATGATGCCTTAACCTGCGAAAAGACCTACGTTGTATTTTCAGCCCAAACAGGGGCTGGCGCACATTGTGAGGTCGATGCCAGCGCTCAATTTGAACGAATCATGTTTGATTGGCTTGATGAGCATTGTACTGGCTGACTCCCTCTAATACGACTACATTAATGCCAGTTTCTGTTATCATTAGACTAAGGCTTATTGAGTGATGAAAGAATACCTACTGATCATGGATATCATCAATGCATAATTTGATGTTAATTTTTTTAGCGTTCCTGCTGGTTTTACTTAATGCGTTTTTCGTTGCCGCAGAATTTGGAATGGTTAAAATAAGGGCTACCAAGATACAAGCCCTAAAAGACCGTTACGGACTCCGAGGACGTATTTTAGAACAAGTGCATCGTCAGTTAGACGCCTATTTATCTGCCTGTCAGTTAGGGATTACCCTTGCCTCATTAGGACTTGGGTGGATTGGGGAGCCAGCGTTTGCTCAATTGCTGGAGCCATTATTTCTATTTGCCGGAATCACATCACCCCAAATCATTACCTTCACCTCATTCCTGGTTGCCTTTAGCATTATCTCTTTTCTTCATATTGTTGTTGGTGAATTAATGCCAAAGTCTCTTGCCATCAGACAATCAATGATTATTTCAATCTGGACAGCGATACCGTTATACGCATTTTACTGGTTAATGTATCCAGCAATCTGGGCGTTAAACAGTTGTTCCAATTTCTTTCTTTCAATCCTGGGATTAAACAGCTCAAGCCATCATGAAGGAACATACTCCAGTGATGAGCTCAAATTAATCTTGAGTGGTAGTCATCTTCATGGAGAATTGGATAAGGATGAGCGTGAAATCCTCGAACATACCCTGGATTTAGCCGAACTTAATGTGACTGAAGTCATGCGACCTGCCGATGAAATGGTCGCGTTAAATCTTGATGAGCCTTTTGCAATCATTGCTCAAAAAATCCTGAAAAACAGATTCAGCCGCTATCCTGTATATGACACGGCAAAAAAGGAAATGGTTGGAGTCATCCATGTTAAAGACCTGTTTGCTGATTTATTAATGCAAAAAGAAATAAACACAGTGACACCTTACATACGACCTATTTTAAAGGTAACCCATAAGCTCCCGGCAATGGATTTACTCCGTAAATTTCGTGCAGGTATGCCGCATTTTGCCTTGGTATACAAGAATAAATCGACTTTAATCGGATTTGTAACCTTGGATAATCTGTTGCACGTAATGATTGGTCGTATTAAAGATGAGTTTCATAAAACCCATGATGATTGGGTAAAAAATCCAGACGGTTCGATCAGTACCAAAGGAGACTGCTCTCTTTATTCGCTCGAGAGAGCTCTGGATTGCGATATCACTCTGTCTTCTGAAGAGGAAGAGCTGAACACCTTATACGGTCTTATCATCACTCGTCATGGAAAATTGCCCAAAGAGGGGGAGATAATTTCATTTACTGAGTTTGATGCATTAGTTGAACAGGTTCAGGATTCATCCATTATAAAAATTAAAATAATCCCCAAAACAGAGAATATATACCCAGATATCATCAAATAAATGATATCTGGTGTACGAGATACACCATGAAGAGAGGATAATCCATTAACTGGATCGTGAATTAAGCGAGTGTAGACATATCAATAACAAATCGATATTTTACATCACCTTGTTCCATACGTTTGAATGCCGTATTAATTTCATCTATCCGTATCAGCTCAATATCGGCAGTAATGTGATGTTCGGCACAAAAATCCAACATCTCCTGCGTATCTTTTATTCCACCGATTAACGAACCGCTAACATTCAATCGCTTGAAAATCATAGGTAATAAAGGCAGTTCCATTGGTTCAGCCGGCAAGCCCACCTGAGTAAATTGCCCACCAACCTTAAGAAGGTTCAGATAACGGCTCATATCATGCTGGGCTGATACCGTATCCAGAATAAAATCATATTGATTGGCCAGAGCATTCATGGCTTGTTCATCTGTAGAGAGCACAACATCGGAAGCACCCAATTGTTTTGCTGCATCCACTTTATTTACCGAAGTAGTGAAGACTGTGACGTAGGCACCCATAGCGTGAGCCAACTTAACAGCCATATGTCCCAAACCACCTAATCCTACTACCCCTATTTTACTGCCCTTTCCAACCTGAGCTTTTTTCAATGGCGTGTATGTAGTAATACCTGCACACAATAATGGCGCTGCGGCAGCAGGATCCATCGATTGATTGATGCGTAATACAAAGTCCTGGGTGACTACAATCTTTTTGGAATAACCACCGTATGTCACTCCTCCAGAATGAGCATCTTTAGAGTTGTAAGTCTGTGTGCTACCTGCCACGCAATATTGTTCTTCATGATGTTGGCAATTTGTACAATGGCGACAGGAGTCAACCATACATCCAACTCCGACTAAATCACCCACAGCAAAACGTGTAACATCTGCACCGACTGCGGTAACCCGTCCAACTATCTCATGTCCAGGAACCATAGGATATTGAGAAAATCCCCAATCATTGTTCACCTGATGGATATCGGAATGACAAATACCACAATATAAAATATCAATGGCGACATCTTGTGCATTAGGCTCACGGCGTTCAAAACTAAAACGTTCCAGGGGAGCGCCTTTATGCAGGGCGGCATAACCAATAGTTGCTGACATAATCTGTCCTTACACTAAACTGAATTAATAAATTTACCTGGTCATCATAAACCGGCTCAAACCCATGATGATTTAAAACTATAGACCTATTTGCAGTATTGATCCAGCCAACACTCTCCATAAGAATCACATACTTCAACTTCCTCACAAACCGGAGCGTAGTATCGTTGAACTGGAACATTAATGATAACATTAGGAACAACAAACGTTGGTCCAACACCATAATAATAACCACGATTGTAGTATGGATAGCCCCCTGAATAGGGATGACCTCCAGGGTTATATACGGTTATGTCTTCGCCGTGATAATGGACATTTCCGCCGCCCAAACCAACGCGGACCACACCCCCATTCCAGGCCTGACTGACGGAACAGACAAGCACACCCAGCACAATTCCACAAACTTTTCGCGCAGTGCTTTTGTTCTTCATCATAACATTCACCTTCTTTTTTATTTTTGGAATTTATAGAGCGCTTTGTAACAGGCTCTGACCGCTTACAGACAGAAACCAAACACCTCTTTTATTTTTGGCGGGATTGACGAATTTTTTTATCCGTAGTGTATTGGGACAGTGAATAAACAGCCCAAAGAGCTGCGGGGACCCATCCTATGAGTGTGATTTGTAGTAGCAAACAGATAATACCCTGAATAGGTCGTCCAATAGTGAAAAAGACCGTAAAGGGTAAAAATATAGCCAGAAAAAGACGCACAGTAGTTCCTTACAAACAAAAGCAGTTCTTATTGATTTAATTGTAATCACTTGATATTTGATAATCAATGAGTTAGGTGCAAAATATCCTCATCAACTTCAGACACTTCAGCCTGTGTATCATAATACACAAAGAGTCTATGAGTTCATGGGCCTTAAGGTTACAGTTCATCTCATCTGATGTTCGGAATAAAAAATCAGTAACGTTATTGATCCCGTTTATTGTTCCAAACGTCTTTTTTGATGCAGTGGCTGATAAAAAATAAATCAAAATGAACTATAATTTTAAATGTACCTGCATTAAAGTTCGGAGATCACATGTACAAGTTAATTCAAATTGAAGGTATAGGTCCCAAATTTGCGGCAATGCTCAAACAAGCAGGAATTGAAGATCAGGAAGATTTATTACACATCTGCAGCAGCCGAAGAGGACGTCTCAAGTTAGCAGAACAAACAGGGATTAGTCATAAATTAATTCTGAAATGGACGAATCAGGCAGATTTGGCACGTGTCAACGGCATTAGTGAAGAGTATGCAGAATTACTGGAAAAAGCAGGGGTGGACTCCATCCCAGAACTGGCTCATCGCAATCCTGAACACCTTTATTCCATTTTGAAAGAGGAAAATGAAGTCAGCCATCTTGTACGACACATCCCAGGACTTCCTCAGGTAATTCACTGGATAGAGGAAGCCAAGAAACTGCCTAAAAAGGTATTTCATTAAAGTCTGTTGCCATTTCACCTTCCGACTAAGTGCCGCGGCTTTTCCCTGAGCAATCTTCACTTTTTTAAGCGTAGATTGGACCTAGGCCTAATGGCACTACCTACACAAACTAAACCCATTGGATCCCGCGGTCGATGCCGCGGGAATTCGGTTGAGATATGAGCAATTGCCATTTTTCGAATTCCGCGGCTGTGACCGCAGGATCCAATGTTTTAGCACAGCCATCCTGGTTCCGCGATCAAATCCACTGGCCTTCAGCAAAGATATGAGCAATTACCATTCTTCGAATTCTGCGGCTATGACCGCGGGAGAATAGGAGTTGTAGATACTGTTTGCTTGCAACTGAATCGTCTACACCTCTTAGAAAAACCAGTACAGTTCTACACTCTGGTTTCCGCGGTCACAGCCGCGGAAATTCGAAATACAGCATGTACTCACATATTAAGCGAATTCCCGCGGCTGTGACCGCGGGATCCAATGTTTTAGCACAGCCATCCTGGTTCCGCGATCAAATCCACTGGCTTTCGGCAAAAATGCGATCAAGAGACAGTTGCTCGCAAACAGGGGGCTGATTTCTAAAGATTCTAAATCGAAGCTCATCTAGTGCTCATAAAATACTGATTGCGAGCAACTGTATCTTTCCCGCCTGAATGTTATTGAAGTCACATATTTTAATTTCTGTTAAACGAAAATTAGCACAAACTTAATAATATCTTAACACTCCATTGCTATAATTGCTCGAATGTCAAATAGGAACATAAAGCAAATGCCTACACTCTATCAAGGTAAAGAATTAACTCGCTATAAAGAAAAGTCCGGTGGAAAAAATAATAGCAATGTCGATGGCTTTTATAAAAACACAGATAACGAACTATTTTTCATAAAAAAACCTGCAGATAAGAGTGAATTGTTTGCAGAGTTATTTGCCGGATTATTACTCAATGAATTTAAAAGCCGTCAAATAATCAGCGAAGTTTATTTTCCTTCGCTTATTTGTGCCGATGTCATTCAATTTGAGGACCAGTCCTACGGATTGATCCAGCCTTTGGTGGATTTTGACGAGTTGCATAAAATTATTGGGACCAGCTATCGTGATGGAAGCGATCGAGATCCGTTAAAAGAAGCACTTTCCGGACCTGATTACTATACAACGGTAACCAAACTGGGGGAATCCTTTGGTTTATCGATGGCATTGATGTTTTCCCTATTACTCGGAGCCCACAGCGTTCACAGCGGTAACATTGTCGTACTCAAAGGAAATGAAAACAGTACCAGCACGCAATTCGGCCGAATCGACTGGGGCGACGCATTTCGCAATTTTGCTCATAAGGACAATAATTCGAATATTCTTTACGCCTATGAAAATCGAGGCATATTCAATTACAGACGATTTACCAAAGACTATTTCCTCAATTTCAAAAAAATCAATGGCCTGTTTCCTGCCATGGCTGAAAAAGCCAAAACCTTACTCCCTAAATTGCCGGAAGATATCCTCCTTGATATAGTAGTCAGTGCATTGAAAAAAATCCCTGCTGATCTCCTTGATCAAACAACCAAAAATCAATTAGCAGGTTATATGTTTATGCCATCCTTTAAAGAAGTTCAGCTAGGCCCAGAGGCTCATGTTGACCAATTCGCTACAGAAATGGCCCAAATACTCGAACAGCGCATGAATAAAATCAGCGAATTAAAAGATTTTGTTGCTCAGGAAATTCCAGAACATTTGTATGCAAGCGTGATACATGTTCTACCCTATACACTGACCTCTGAAGGATTTACCTCTTTCCCTGAAATTATAAAGCATTGGAGTAGCACAATAAAACCCGATGCTCCAATTGATCTCTCTGGACTAAATCTCTCAAATCTGGCACAAATATTTAATCAGTACGTTTCAGATCTCGCACTCAAGTGCGAAGCCACAAACCAATGGGCGCACTCTCAAACCAATAATGCCAATATATTTCAGCCCTATTATAAAGGACAAGGAGAACAAATCCACGGACATGCATTTGTTCCCCAATATAAAGAAAGCACGATAGTGCGCCGTTTATTTTCAGTTGATTCACATACTCTTAATACACCAAGATTTGCAGCCTTTGAGCACGCGATAGAACAATATACCAAAGAACATCACGGCTCGGCCTGGACAAAAATTCAAACCCTGCTAGGACTGGGTCAAGAATTAATCATGCTCCTTAATATAGCAAACCAGATCCAAAAATTTGGAATGGACGAAGAAATCAGCCAAAACATTCTGCTTTTTAAAACGAATCTGACTGAGTTCCTTAAGGCCGAAGCTGAGGTTCGTGAACTTCTGGACAATCCACAATCACCTTTTTTAGAGAACCCTGTTCAAGAAAGCCACTTTTTTTATCCCATAGACAATATGGAATTAAATCAAATGACTGGCGATCAACTGGCCACAATCTACCTGGAAGAGATGAATGGTTTTGTTCCAAACCCATTAATCATCCGAATCATAAAAAACGATGCCTTGTGGCTGCGCATGAGTCAGTCTTTTAATACTGCTGTCTTTAACCCAAGACTTGATAATCCTGTGGAAAAAATCACAAAAGCCCACGAATGGAGGCAATTATTTGAAGCCTTACCAAGCGAAGACCCCGAAAAAATAAATTCGCTAATGCAGCAGATAAATGAACAGGAATCGCACAGTACCCAATTAAACGAACAGATACTCACCCTGCAAACAGCAAATACTGAACTTCAATCAGAGGTTAAAAAAGAGCAAAAAGCTAAAATTGACGCAGAACAGTCTGCTCAAAAGCTGTCAGAAGAACTCGAACTGCAAAAAAGGCAAATAGAGCAACTGCACCTGCAATTGGCTGAACAAGACCGAGCTATTTCAGAACTGCAGCAGCAAAACGCAGTTCCATCTATTCTGAGCACAGAGGAACACCATTCGCCTCAATCGATAAGGCAAAATGAACAAGATGATGCAATCCAGCACCAGCTAAAAACAGAAATAACTCAGCTTCAAAATGAACTGAAAAAACGTAAAACAACAGCAAACCCATTAGAGGAGTTGGTTCAAGCAGATGCCAAGGCACAACAAAAATATGACATTGCCATGGAACAGAATAAGCCTCTTCATTTTGCCCGCCTGGAACGAATGGCTCCAGTCTTAATTCAAATCGAGAATATCGAAATGAAAGCGGCCAGTTTGGTAAAAAGAAAAGAAACCAAGGCAGCCAATGCCGCATTCGCTCTGGCCTCCCAAATACGCACTGAAATGAAACTCTATGCAGAAAATCAAGAGCCCAATGAACAGATTGCTTTGAATGATTTTAAAATCAAGGCAGGCCAACACATTAATGCCTCCAAAGAGGTATTAAATCATCATAGGGAAGAATGGAAATACATACTGGCCAATGTCGCTGTTGGAATACTGCTGCTTGGAATCGGTTATGCTGCAGCACTACTTATTAATAAACAAGTAACTGGTCATTATACGTTCTTCAATAAAACAGACAGCGTAAAACTTGTGGATCAGTTAAACGAGAGTATTGTTGCACGTGAAATAAAACCGGGTAGTGGCGGTTGAACAGCTTAAGCATCAACCAGGAGAGATTGTAAAGGTTTTTAATGGGAATACCCTTAATCGTGTTGAAACCATGACGTGGTTTTTAAAAACTGAACTATTTCATGACTTATGTCTACCGCATTAGAAGGATGCCTAACCGTATTGCACGTGATGATTTCTTTGACGCCAACAGCCATTAAATTTTGATAGGCATCTCCGGCAAAGATCGCATGCACACCGATACACACTGGTGAAGGTACTTTCAACGCCTTCAAATGCTTTACTGTTTCAACCATTGTCATGCCTGTAGAAATAATATCATCAATTAAAATGGGCGTACTACCAGGGTAACAATCCAGATTGGGGATCGAGACCTCTACAGAATGGTCCCCTCTTCTGTGTTTTTCTAAAATCACAAAAGGCGCCTCTGCTTCACCCGCAATATTTTGGACCCATTGCATGCTTTCCTCATCAGGCCCTACAAGTAATGGCTCATTGATATTTTTTTGTATCCAGTGCGCAATAGGTCGGGTTGCATGCAACACTTGGGTGGGAATCTCATAAACTTCATTTAAGGCATGCCAACGATGTAAATGAGGATCTAAAGTAATTAAGCCATCAAAGTACGCCGAAATCAGTTTGGCAAAAAATTGTGATGTAATCCCCTGGCCTGGTTCAAATACTTTATCCTGACGCATGTATGCAAGGTAAGGGGCAATCAGAAACACCTGGGAAGCCCCCAAGGCTCTTGCTGTTTCAGCAGCAAATATTAATGGCATAATTTTAGGGTTTGGTGCATCCAGGCTAGTGAGTAAGAGTACAGTTCGATTTGATACCTCTGATTCAATTTTAATAACGGTTTCCCCATCGGGAAACTGATGTTGATTGATTATACCTGATTCATAATCGCAGTTTTTTTGAATTTTATGAGCCAACTCATCGTAGTCAAATAAAGGGAATAGAATGGGTTTATTGTTCATTAACTGACCTCAATCTGAAATATATCATGTTCCTGTTTCAAAAAATCAAGCGCATAATTCAACTGTCCTTTGGTCTGCGCATGGACTTTGAATAAAGGTTGGGATTTGGCGACCACACTATGGAGAGGTACAAATAATTCAACACCTGCAGATTTTTCTTCAGGCGCCCCGGCCAATTTAGCAACACGGGCAATATGGCGATTATCAATATTGACTATCGTACCCGACACAGTGGATTCTATAGTATGAGAAAAAGGCGCGACTGGAATACTTCTAAAACCACCTTGAGCTTCACAAATCGCTTGAAACTTGGCCAAAGCTTTGCCACTATCAAGCAGTTCCGTTGCAAGGGCTAGCCCCTGACCTGGAGCAATATCCTGAGCGAATTCAATGACTTGTCCAGCGAGCAACAATGCATGCTCTCTCAAGCTCTGCGGTGCGTCAGCATCGCGATTGAGCACAGAGAGCACATCAACGGCTTCCAAAGCCGGACCGATACCTCGGCCCACAGGTTGCGCCCCATCAGAAAATACAATTTTTATGTGCAGACCAAATTCATGGGCAACTGCTTCAAGAAAATTTTTGAGCCTTCTTGCTCGCTCTATTGAACGGACTTTAGCAGTCGTTCCAATCGGCATATCAATAACAATATGGGTTGATCCAGCAGCAATTTTTTTTGACAAAATGGAGGCGACCATTTGCCCTTCACTGTCGATATTGACCGTTCGCTCAATTCTGATCAATAAATCGTCTGCTGGGCTCAAAGCCATGGATCCTCCCCAGACCAGACATCCGTTCTCCTTCTCTACTACCTTTCGCATTGCAGGTAAATCCAGATCCACACAAGTAAATACCTCCATAGTATCCGCTGTTCCGGCTGGGGAGGTAATCGCTCTTGATGAGGTCTTAGGGATCATCAAACCGTATGCAGCAACAATAGAAACCACTATGGGTGTCGTTCGATTTCCAGGAAGCCCCCCAACACAATGTTTATCAACGATAATGGATGATGGCCAAGTAATCCGTTGGCCTGTTTCTATCATTGCTTTAGTTAAATCAATCACTTCTTTTTTGGACATTCGATCATCAGAACTGGCCGCGATAAACATGGCAATATTAATGTCTGATAATTGTCCGGATATGAGATCTTCTATGATTTGTCGGGTTTCATTGGTCTTCAATTCATGACCGTAAATTTTAGAACGTATGTAACTCAATGAATCAAGAGGCTTAGGGTGAGTAACCGTCACTTCATCACCTACTTGAGCTGCCAATAAGTCCCAAGCATAACGAGAAAGGCTTGCTTCATTATGTCGCAGCAATTTGGTTTCAACAGTATTCACAGTAGCAATAATAGAACGATCCTTCAAAGTCACCCTCACCCGTGTCTGAGCCGTAAATCCTTCCGATTTACAGATATAACAATCCTCTCTCATGTAAATGATGGGATCTTTAAAGGTATTGATACCTAGATATTTAAGCGTCAAAGTGGAATACGTTTCGCTCATAATAAACCCGATAAAATTGTATTAATAATCATGTCCTTATGCAGGGTGTTTTATCACATGCAAAACGATTGAACCAATCATAAAAACAGTATGCCATAGTCCGTCTAACAAAAAAATTACAATAGCATACTTTGATGTCAATTAAGGTATTCATGATATAGTAATTCCTTGAACATACAGGCTTGCTGGTTTTATCATGACACAGCAAAACTGATGTTTCATTTAAAATCAATTCATTCATTCACTAGGGGCTGTTGATATTTCATTATGTTCAAGCCTACTTTCCGCGACTTATTCGCGGAATCGATAGATAGTGCGCAAAACAAGAATATATTGCGCCTATAAAGAGTGAATTGGATCCCGCGAACAAGTCGCGGGACGTCGAAACTTGAATTGTCAACAGACCCTAACTATTAAACGTGTTTAAAGGATTAAAATGGACGTAAGTAAAGAAATAAAGGGAACTCCAATCCTGGTAGATCCAGTGTCTAATGTTTTAAAATGGGTATTGTTAATTACAGCAATCCTATGCTTTATTGTAATGATTTGGGGAACTGTCAAAACCTATCAATTAGCTCCCCCACTGCCTCATCAATTTCTCACTTCTTCCGGAGCAATCCTCATGACCGATGAGGACATCGTTTCTGGAAAAGCGGGGTTTCAAAAAGCAGATCTGATGGATTATGGCAGCCTTTATGGAATGGGCTCTTATTTTGGCGAAGATTTTACTTCACTATATCTGTTGGATTTAGGTCGAAAAACTGAAAATAACATCGCTCAAATGCAATTTAATAAACCATTTGCCGAATTATCGGAGGGCGAACAATACACCACGCGCAAAGCCATGCAAAACATGCTTCAACACATTGATTTGTCTCACGAATCCACAACCATACCTGACGCTGTTGCCACAGCAATAACTCAGATGCAAACAGAAATTGCAGCCGAACTACTTCAACATAATCCAATCAAAGGATGGACAAAAGCATACAGTCTGAATCAAGACAGTGCATTGAAGGTTGCTGATTTTCTTATTTACTCATCGCTGACCACAATCGCTCATCGTCCTGGGACAGAGTTTTCATATACCAATAATTGGCCCTATGAACCCACCATGGGCAATACCCCGACACCTTCTACTTTTTATTGGACCTGGGTTTCCTTTTGCTTTGTGTTCTTTGGTTTTGGGGCTGTTCTGTACCTCTACCATCGTTATCTGAACGATCCGGATACAGCACCAATGACCCCTGTGTTATTAGCGTTTTCTTCACTGACTTCAAGTCAGCGAAAAGTAGGTAAATATTTTCTAATCGTCGCTGTAGTATTGTTAACTCAAATTGCAGTTGGGGTATTACTGGCCCACTACTACACGGAACGAACCGGGTTTTATGGAATCAAGATTAACGACTACCTCCCCTTTAATTTCCTGCGTGACGTGCACACCCAGACACCAATAGTCTGGATCGCTCTATCCTGGATCAGTTCGGCGGTATTTTTGGCCCCCATCATCAGTGGTAAAGAAGCAAAATGGCAGGGCGTTCTGGTCGATGTATTATTTTGGGTCACCTTGTTTATCGTCGCTGGAGCCATAATCGGTGATTATTTGGGGATCATGGGCGTGATTGATACAGCCTGGTTCTGGATTGGTAATCAGGGATTATCGTACCTGCAACTGGGTCGACTCTGGCAAATTGGTTTTTGCGCAGGTCTATTTTTATGGAGTTACATTGTATTCAGGGGAATGTGGCCAACATGGGACAGACTCAAAACAGCATCCATCCAATTTTGGACCGGCAAAATTCAACTGGAACATCTCTTTTGGGCGAGCACTATAAACATCGCAGTTTTATACTGTTTTGGCATGATTCCTTTAACTGGTATTGAAAAATCATTTACCATCACTGATTTTTGGCGTTGGTGGGTAGTCCATCTCTGGGTAGAACAGTCTTTTGAGTTTTTTGCTGCCTGTGCTACGGCCTATTTACTCATGGGAGTCGGTTTGGTATCCAGGCCTTTAGCCGAACGTACCGTATTCTTTGAAGCGATTCTCATCTTTTTAGGCGGTGTCATAGGTACTGGCCATCATTGGTATTGGACTGGAGGCCCAGATATGTGGGTACCTTTAGGATCCATGTTTTCTTTTATTGAAGTGTTGCCGATTGCTTTGCTGATCATCAATGCCATTCAGGAACAACAAAAAATTAAACGGCATAAAGATTTTAAACAGTCCCTGGCCTATCGTTATATTCTGGGTGCTGCATTTTGGAATTTTGTTGGTGCCGGAGTGTTTGGCGGAGGCACTTTAAACGCCCCCTTGGTCAATTATTACGAACACGGTACTTTTTTAACATTAAATCACGCCCATACCGCCTTGTTTGGCGCCTTTGGCCTGCTTGCGCTGGGGATGGTCTACTTTTGCCTTCGTTATGCAGCCGGAGATCGATTCCAATGGAGTGATCGATTGGGAACATGGGCTTTCTGGCTTTATAATCTGGGACTTGTTTTATGGATAGTTTTGAATTTCTTCCCCATAGGTTGGCCACAATTACAGGCAGTTTATGAACAAGGGCTCACTTATGCGCGCAGCCTTGAATTTTATGACACCACCCTGCTTTGGCAATGGTTACGCATACCAGGAGATGTTGTCTTTGCCCTTGCTGCCGTGCTAATGGCCTATGACTTCATGGTTAAATTCAAAGTAATTTTTTCAAAAAAATCGCAGGATTGCGTGATTCATTAACTTTTAATCTGGCTCAGGTGATCGGCGACAATCACCTGAGCTAGTGACGTTGGTAATGACTACCTCAAAATACTCTCACTTAAATAGACTATAATCATAAAATAAGCTGAAGTTAATTCGCCTCATTGTTCTTTTAAGAACTAATGAGACTGAATCAAACTGGTGTCATTTATCCATCAAATTGGGGGCACATGGAAATCCCTGAGTCAGTAAGAGCACTTTTATTAGAATTACCACTTCATTTAGATGAAGAGGAGCCATCTTAATGCTTATAGATAACGAGATCAGTAAACAGTTAAACCAAAGATTGGTTATCGAATGCTATAAGGATTATATATTTCTTGTAATCAGTGATATTGCAGCCGCAGTAATTTACTTCAGCGTATTATGGGATTACGTATCCAATAGAACCGTTTTAATCTACTGGCTCGTCTCTGAAATTATCATTAATGATGTCATCAGGATAATTTTTTTATGGTTTTACCATAATCAACTCAAGAATTCAAAACCTCAAAATCTGAAATTCTGGAATTTCTATTATATAGCAACTTCGTTTGTTGCCGGCATCTTCTGGGCAATTGGTGGATTGATTTTTATTTACGTTGATGATCCTTTGCACCGTTGCATCATTTTCCTTGTTTTAATAGCCATATTAACGGCTCCTGCTCTTAAAATGATAGCAATAAAATATGCATTCATCGCATTTGAAGTGCCAATAGGCATCATGCTTTTTTTGGTATCCCTATCCATCTCTCCTTCAGTCAGTTTAGAGTTATTTCTGGGGGTAATCATATTACTGGTACTTTTAAGTTATGGCTCTTTATCCGCTCATCAAACTTTAAGAAATTCCATATTAAAAACTCTGGAAAATAATCTCCTTATTGAGGAGTTAAAAATCAGTGAAGACAACTTTCGTAACATCATAGAAAATGCTCCTATAGGGATGGCATTCTTATCTCTTGATGGGAAATATCTGGATGCCAATCATGTGGTGTTGGAGCTACTTGGCTACACCAAGGAAGAATTAAGCAAATTAAGTTATCAGCAAATTACTCATCCTGATGATCTTGAAAACTCACTCCATGCCGTTCATAAATTAATTAACGGAGAAACATCTGTTGTTAGATTAGAAAAAAGATACATTCATAAAAACGGAAGCATTATTACGGCCATTAGCAGTGGAACGATAATTCATCAATACGATAACCTTAAAGTATTCCTTACTCAGATAGTTGATATCAGCGATCGGGTAGCAAATGAACATAAAATCCTTGATCTTAACAATAAAACCATTTCGACCCTAAATGAATTAACCCTTCTTGAAAAAAATGAAAAGCTTGTCAATAAACTGAATGGGATGCTGCAACTGTGCATCACCATGGATGAAACCTATCCAAGGATCAATTTGATTGCTCAAGAGCTTTTTTCAGGTTTTAATGGCGCCCTGTCTGTACTCAATAAATCCAACAACAGTTTGGAAACGGTCATCCAATGGGGAAAGGATAAAATATTACGCAACATATTTTCGCCAGAAGACTGTTTTTCAATTCGCGAAGGCAGCATCACCATTATTGATGATCCTGAAACATGGGTAGCTTGCCCTCATTACCTGAATCCTCCAGTGGGTGGATATATGGTCTTGCCATTATTCGTGCAAAATGATTTATTAGGAGTAATCCATCTTTCTGCACAATCCGCCATTCCTATACCCAAACATCTTCAGGATACGGCACTAACATTTAGTAATATGGTTAAAATCGCCTTATCAAATATTAAATTGCGTGAAAAGCTACGGGAGCAGTCATTACGCGATGCACTGACCGGCTTATACAACCGACGTTATATTAATGAATATCTGCCTAATGAACTGGCAAAAATGATGCGCGAAAAAAGCACTTTGAATGTCATCATGATGGATTTGGATAATTTTAAAAAATTTAACGACGATTATGGGCATGAAGCCGGTGACGAAGTCTTGAAATTAATTGGACAAATCATCAACCAGAAGTTCAGAGTCGGTGATACAGCGTGTCGCTTTGGCGGCGAAGAATTTTTAATCACAATGGTTCATACCGAATTGAATGATTGCATCCAACGATTAGAGGAGTTTCAGAAAGCGATTAAAAGTAAATCGGTATTTTTCAATAACCAGATTTTACCTGTGGTCACTGTTTCTATAGGTTTGGCCATAGCTCCCAAGCATGGAACCACAATGGATGAACTAATCCAAGCCGCAGACCAAGCACTCTATAAAGCTAAAATGTTAGGTAAAAACAGAATCGAGCTGTATGAACCGCCTGGTCCCAGATCATAAAGCTGGTCTATAATAACTTATATTGGAGGCACACCATTTTTAATTATTAAAAAGAGGTCAACCCTCGCGAACGAGCAATTTCATTCGCTCCGGCACACCCCGTTATAAATCAATAAGCAGTTAGTTTTAGTTAATAAAATGGATTGAATAAGGAGGAAAAGTAATGGGTACACATAACAGGTTAGTCACTATTTTATCCATGCTGAGTGGGCTATTGCTCATAACAACTCCAATTCAAGCTGCTCAAAACATTAATGGCCTGTCCCAATGCATGGTATTTTGCAAAGGAGATAAAAACTGTATCGAGAGTTGTATTGCTCAATATACTAGCCAAGGCACTGCAAAAGACAGAGTACAATGCCTGGTAGGTTGTGGCTTGGGAATTTCAACACAAAGTGATAATGCCACCTTCATGGAAACGATTAAAGCATGTTGTCAGGGTTGCCTGAACTCAACGCATTAAACCGATTCATGATTTCTGAAGCATTTTAGAAGCACCCCTAACCCTTTCGTTCTTTTAAAATGACAACGATTGAGTACTGACAGAACAGCCTTCAGAAACTGAGGACACACGATATCCATACAAATCAGCCATAAACTCGTTTTGGAAAGGAGTCCTTTGTTGAAACCAAGAAATGGAGCGTTTTTCGTAGGCCCTAAAAAATAAATTCATCAAGGATGAGGACGGTCATAGAGCTCTTCTTCGGGTTCTTCATCAAGTCCATGAGCTTTGATTTCGCCTTCAGTATCAATTGGCCCCAAATTACTTTCCAGATTTTTCTTAACCTCTAAAGGCATGTCATTAGGATCATAAGTCGTCTCTATACTGTCCTGAACTCGAGCTTCTCTGACTTCTGTTGCTTCTTGAGAAGAGGCCTTCTCTTGCATTTGCTTTTTATAGAGTTGGGAGGGATATTGCAGTGTAGTCATGTAAGAACAACCCATATGATAATGCTCTGTTTAAATTATAGACTATTTTTTGATTCTAGCTCTGCACATGGCAGGTTTTTTGTCATGTAGAGCAATTCCAGTTACTGCCAGTCCGATAGAAAATATTCACTAAAAGGAACAACCCCCTTCGTTTGTACATTTAAGATTTTGGTGTAAAGGTGTTAATAAGCTCGTTGTTTTCTTTTGCCTCCTTTGATTGCTTTGTAGCAAGGGCTGCTCCCGCACCAAACAATCCAACTGCCAATAAACCTGTTCCAACAGCAGGTACTACACCCACACCGGTTGCTCCCAGAACAATAGACGCTCCAGCAAGAGCAACTGCGAGTGCCATCATCAACTTACCCAGGATTTGCAGGCCTTTAGAGGGGCTTTTTAAAGAAGATTGAATGAACGAGGTATAATCTTTTGTCTGTTGTTCACTTGGTTTATTGCTCATAAACGCATGGGTTTTATCCAGCACTCGTTTGAGTTGATCAAGACCCACACTACCGTCTTTAAAAAACTCTTCAACCTGGCTAAGAAGACTATTCGCATGTTCCAAGGCTTTAGCATCTTTTAGCTCATCTTTCTTAGCCCTAAAAAGCAAATAAGAATCTAAAAACGGCTGTAAACTTTGATCTGTTTGAAATACGGCTGCGCCTTTTTGTTTTACTGCGGCAAGAGCAATCTCTCTGTCCTTTTTAAGCTCCAGCTCGGCAAATCGCAACGCCAAACCATCCTGTTGTACCGCTGCAAGAACAACCTCTCTGTCCTTTTTCAACTCATGATCAGCAAATTCAAGCAGCCAACCGTGTTGTTCTATCGCCTCTTTATCAATTACAGGAACAATCAGCTTCAGTACAAAATGCCCTAAGGACTTCATTTCCAAAGAAGGATTTCTTAATAACTTTTGAATCGAAGAAATTTGTTGTAACGTTAATTGCTTACCTGGTTCCTTGCCCAGTAATTCACTTACTGAACTTAATGCTCCTGCAAGCTGCTCCAACTCGGAATCAGGGCTCTTAAACAGTTCTTCAACGTGTTCAAGAAATTGATATAATTCATTTTTCCGGGGTTTATCCAGTTCTTCTACCTTTGCATTTAATTCAGAAAAATAGGCATAATACTTTGTCGGAAAGAACCCGACATCACTTATACTATTAGGATTACTTTTCATTGCCGCAAGTAAAATCTCACGATTGTTTTTAAATGCTTTATTCGCATAACGCAATGCTTCCCCATTTTGCGACACGGCTGCCAGGACAACCTGGTAATCATTTTTAGGGTCTTCACCTGCAAACTGCAGCGCCTCTCCATTATTTCCTACTGCTGCAAGTACAACCTCAGAATTATTTTTTAATTCTATGTCAGCAAATTGAAGGGCAAAACCATTAAGTTGTACGACTGAAATAATAAAATCTTTATCTTTTTTCAATTCATCAGCAACAAACTCCAATGCCCAGATGTGTTTGCTAATCGCCTCAGGGTTGTTATTAAGTGTTAACAGGTCCATCATCGCGCGACCTACTGACTGCAGTTCAGGTGACGAGTTCCTTAATAATTTTATAGTAAGTTCAATAAAGTCCTCTTGATTAGAAGGAGCCCAAATATTTCGATCTAATAAAAGCACTGTGGCATTTAATATTTCATTTAAAGTTGCATTGAGTGCATTATCTGTTATGTGTGTAAAATAATTTTCCAGCTGATCAACCAACTTGGTCGCTGAACTCTTCGCAGGTTCTTTCAAGGAATTAACCAGAGCATGCACTTTCAGTAAAGATTCTAAAATCCGTTGATGACTTAAATGTTTTGTAACACCTGAATTTATCTTGGCTGCTTCAAGCTGGAACTGCCGATTTTCTCGTAATTGGCTAGTTGCAAATCTAGGCGCTTCAGAAAATGTTTTTGCTGCAGTAAGAACAACCTCTCTGTCATCATGGAACTTTCTGTTTAAAAGTCTAATGAACGCTCCATTTTGCTCTACCGCTGCAAGAACAATATCTCTATCCTCTTTGAACCGTTCATGTGCATACTGAAGAGCAAATCCATTCTGTAGTACCGCAGCACGAACAATTGATTCATTTTCTTTAAATGTTTTATCAGCGTATTGAAGTGCCAAGCCATCTTGCTGTACCGCATCACGAACTATTGATTCATTTTCTTTAAACGTTTTATCAGCGTATTGAAGCGCCAGGCCATTCTGCTGCACCGCAGCACGAACAATTGATTCGTTTTCTTTTAAAGTTTTATCAGCGTATTGAAGGGCCAAACCATTTTGCTGGACCGCAGCAAGAACAACTACTGCGTCACTTTTTAAAGTTTCTGCTGCATATTGGAGCAAGATTCCAGCACCCTTAAATGCCTCAATAGCAACTTCGGGATCATTTTGAAGGTCTTTGCTGGCATAGATGAACATCCAAGGATCAGCTTTAATAGCCTTAAGAACCTCTTCTTTGGTAGACACGTCATTAATCATACTTATTCCTCACTAAAAAACATGGTTGGCCTGAAGAGCGCTCAAGGCAGTTCTACCAAAAAGCCCACATCCCTGATTACATCTATACCCTTGGATACACTTAATCAAAGTACTGAACTGATACAATGCATTTATGGAACCAAGAAAACCCATACAAAAGTCATATTGTTTAATTTTAAATCAAATTCAACTAAAATACAATCCCGTAAAGATCTTTCGGATTGCCTCACAAATAATAGTATCGAGAGCAAAAAGGGACATAAAAATGGGGAAAATTTCATGAGAATTTATTAAAAAGGAGCTATCCCATAACAGATCTTTTATATTCAGTGCGCGTATTAAACATAAACGAGGATTGAGTGACATAAAACCAGGAACGATATTAAAAAATCACATCCCAATAAAAAAGATCATGGAATGAAGAAAAACCTGGATTTTTAGAAGCAGAAACCTTGGCGCTCCAGGGCTCCTCCTCATCAGAATGAATTGTTTTCTACCCAATAGGAAACTCAATGCAGTAACTGGAATTCATTAACTTCCTGCATTCATTTCAAATAACGCTTTATTGTCTTCATGCTCCTGACAGGCTTCGGTAGTAGTACGGTCTCCAAAAAAATAAGAGCGGGTTCGCGTTGTCAGAATGACAGAATCCATAGAATAATGGCATGATTTTAATTGATTCAGAATGGAGTAAAAATTATCCACACTATAATTATCCAGGATGATGTAACTCGATTCATCTAAAGCATAATCAGCCAACGGTGTTCCCGGTACCAGTTTTGTCGCAAAGTGTTCAGAATAAAGATTGACGCTACTCACTGAAATCACTTGTTGAAAAGCATCAAAGGGTACTGGTGCTAATAAGACATCTCGTCTGTCGTATAATTGCCGCATTAAATCGCAAACTGTCGCTGTTGGCTCAATATTCAAGGTTATGGTTTCGTTGCATCCTGTTTTATGAATTTCCAGTTTCATGAGCTGACCTTAGATTTCAGAATAATTGGCACCTTATTAACCATTAATACATATTAACTCCCCATAAATCAATACATGAATAAATTCAATTGTCAGTTCCCCATACAGTCGCTAATTAGTACCTGTGCGAATCGAATGGGATAAAGACAAAAGCACACTGGGTTGCAATCAACATAAAATTAGCTACAGTAAAGAGTAGGATTGTATTAACCAACGGAGTACACAATGAACAAGACCATCCTATCCATACTCTCAGTTTTTATGCTCGGTTCCTTTTTTAATCTGGCTTTTGCTGACGATGCCGGTCCGAAACAGTTAACTGGAACCCCAAGCGAACAAATTCAACAACTAAATTCGCAATTACAAGCACAATTACTGCAAATTCAGACCACACAAAAACAGCAAGTCGATGCACTGAACACCCAATTACAAAATCAAATCAAACAAATGCAAACACAGCTGCAGGATCAAATTCAAAAAGTAAACGCCCAGACCCAAGATCAGATGCAAAAAATACAAACAACACTCCAGGATCAAATAAAACAGGTACAACAGCAGTTGATTGATAGCAAAAAATAGAGTGTTTTGATCATCTATCTCCGATCAAGTGACATTATTTGCCACGGAGGAAGCTGTGCGTTTCAACATCATCCTCGCGATAACGAACTACTCTGCCCGGGAAAATCGAACTTCTTTCGATAAAATCCTCTCACCCCCACGCGTAGCTTGGGGGTGAGGGTTTAAGGTGAGGGGGTTTATATACTTGCCCGGAAAAGCGCGCTCATTCAGGTGATAGAACTCATGCCAACTACCCCTGGATCAATTGCCAATAAATGGTATAGTACTTCCAGATAATTCGCGTTATCCGTAAACAGGATCAGGTGTGAGCCTACTCCAGTCTACAAAGCCATTAAGTTGATATGCATCATCACTCGCCCACTCAAGTAAACCGGTGAGGAACACTCCTCAACTTAATCGCAATGACTCCTGTCCGATGACACTTTCTTAACCCCTTAAAATAAGGATTTATTATGTGGGTCAAAATTCGTAATACTCTGGGACCATTATTTCTCACCCTGGTATGTCCCCCTTTTGTCATGCTCATGTGGTATACCAATACTCAGCTGGATGGTTCATTTACCCATCTATGGAATATGATGAATCAAACCGGTTTTTTTTCAACGATTTACACCATTTGGCATCCACTCTTCTGGGGCTCCAGCACCGCCTGGATTATTATTGGGGTTTTCGTTGTATTTGAACTGGCTTTAATGCGCATTCTGCCTGGAAAAACATTCTATGGACCCATCACACCTAAAGGAAATGTTCCAGTCTACAAGGCTAATGGAGTTTGGGCATTTGTTACCAGTATTGCCACATTCTCCATTGCCAGCTTTGGACTCAATCTGTTTCCGGCCTCAATACTCTACGATAATCTGGGCAGCCTGTTTGCAGCCCTTAATATATCCAGCCTGATCTTTTGTATCTTATTGTATTTCAAAGGAAGATTCGCACCTTCCTCTTCTGATGCAAGTACGACCAATAACCTCATTTTTGATTATTATTGGGGTACTGAACTCTACCCCCAATTCCTTGGCTGGAATATTAAAAAATTCATCACCTGCAGATTCGGAATGATGAGTTGGGGGATATTACTGCTCTCCTACTGCGCAAAACAAGCAGAACTGGGTGGCTTAACCAATTCGATGTTGGTATCCGTTGGATTGCAATTGATTTACATAGCCAAATTTTTCACATGGGAGACGGGTTATTTACGCTCTCTGGACATCATGCATGATCGGGCTGGATTTTATATTTGTTGGGGCTGCATGGTTTGGGTTCCCTGTATCTACACATCCCCCAGCATGTACCTTGTCCTCCATCCAATTCATTTAAGCTATGGATGGGCAAGTCTGATCTTTGTCCTGGGCACAACCTGCATTATGGTCAACTATTGGGCCGACAAACAACGAATTATCACCAGAGAAACGCAGGGTAATTGTCGAATTTGGGGTAAGAAACCTAAAACGCTGGAGGCTCATTATACAACCGAGCTTGGCAAAGCCGAAAAAACCTTGCTTCTGGCTTCAGGCTGGTGGGGCATAGCGCGTCATTTTCACTATGTTCCTGAAATTGCAGCGGCCTTCTTCTGGTCTGTTCCTGCCCTGTTTACCAATCTATCTCCCTATTTCTATGTTTGTTTTCTGTCGATATTGCTCATAGACAGAGCCTTTCGTGATGACAAACGGTGTTCCCAAAAATACGGCAAGGATTGGGTAAGATATTGTGAGCAGGTTCCCTATAAAATAGTTCCTTTAATTCTTTAACCAATAGAGCGTGTTTACAATTCAACTCCGCAGTCTACGTGCCGCGACTTGTTCCTGAGAAATACTCACTAATTGTGACCATCTCTCAGGACTTGTTCGCGGCATCCAGGCGTTCTGAATCAAGAGCAAATTTCTTCATATAGGTCGCACCATTCTGGACTTTGATGTTCAACCAAATTTAACTTCCACTGCCTGCACCAATTTTTAAACCATTTTTCACGTCTAGCAGCTTCTACAAATGAATAATAAAGTTATTTTTTTTTTTCATGTACCGTGTATTTTTTAATAACATTTTTTCTGATACAGTCAAATACCCTGTATATGTAAACTATAAGGTCAAGGAATGATGAAAAAGATTTTAGTTATAGTTCTCTGCTTTTTTAGTGTAACCGGATTTACCTGTTCCAACGCTTTACCAACAGACCACCCTGGATTTTGTACTTCATTCAAGTCTGTAGCAACCTGTTATTGTACGTCATCGGGTCTTCCTGCTGGTATGTGTCAGGACATGAACGCTTTATACAATCGCATGTTAAGTACTTTTGGTTCATTACAAAAAGCATGTGAATTCCAGCGGTATACGAGTACCCAGGATTGCCTGGATAATTGGAATTGCTATCTGTTTGGTGGTGTGGACTCACGTGGCAGATTATGCAGCTCTACCCGTCAAGCCTGTCGATAACCCATTTAACATAGAGTACTTTATTGTGTTTAAAAAACAGTTTCCGTTTATTTTGGTTGCAGCGTTCCTTTTTTTATCATCAGGTTGTGATGCAGGTTCAATGGAAACTGTCCAAAACCGCCACCCAGTTTATGCTGGTGTTCTGGGCGGTTTTGGCTCGACTACCTGGAAAGGATTGGTTCCTGATTCAAAAAATCAGAATATGGCTTTGATGATGTCTACTCCGATAGAGGTTAGAGAAGGGGGTAGCGTATGGGGGATTCTGGCCGGCTATGAATTAAGCCCTTATTTTGCTATTGAAACAAGTTATATGCGCTACCCTGATGCAAAAATCTATTTTGACTCCATGAGTTTATTCAGTTTTAACAATGATGGCCAACGTGAATTTAAAACTGAAACAGAAACGGTCAATCTGATGGGAAAGATAATGCTCATCCTCCCCAATTCCACTTTTCGCGTTTATTCAAGTGCGGGAATTGCCGACGTGCACAGAAATGATCTTTTGGTTAATCAATGGCTTATGAGCCCAACTTTTGGCGCTGGTATCAATTTCCACGTCTCAGAGCATTTTATGACTGAGTTGGGGGCAAATTACACTGCCGGATTTGGTGAGTCTCAATTAGAACCAACAAACACTTACATTCCCTTTCTGTATTCTGTCTCTCTGCGACTGGCTTATTTATTTTAAATAGAAATGAAGTTCATTACCCCATCATGAAGTCATCCTGAGCACAGCGATGGCTCTTCTTAAGCCAGCACAGCACTACATTCAGGTTAACGTTCTCAGAATTGAAACGTCATCCCAGGGAAATCCTCACAAATCAACTGAAACAAATCAATAAAAATAAAGCAATTCGCCCTTTTTAAGTCTAAAATGAATAATAGCTATTCAATTGACTTAACCAGGAAGGTTTGTTCATGCAAGAAACCAAATTTTACCGATTAGGTTCATTGATTTATCACTGCCGATGGGCACTCCTCGTATTATGGGTTCTAATCATTTTATCCTGTCTTCCTTTTCTCCCTAATATTATCAGTCCCTTTAAGACTACCGGCTTTATTGATGAATACTCGGAAAGTGCCAAAGCAGAAGAATTGATGAATAACAAACTGGGTTATAATAATAAAAATAAATTTATGATCCTGTACCACAGCAACAATCTTTTGGCGACAAGCCAGCTTTATAAAAACAAGATAAAAAAATCCCTGGAAGCTCTCGACAATTTTCCCCTGGATCTCGAAATAATTTATCCTGAAAACAATAAAAACCAAATATCAAAGGACAAACACACCGCTTATGTTGTAGTCATCATCAAAAATAAAGATCCTGTCAATAACCAATTACTGGAACAATTTCAAGGCTCGATAAAAACCCCCGAGAACATGACCATGCATCTCGGTGGAGAACCAGTCTTTGTGGAAAGCGTCAATAAACAAACTCAAACGGATCTCTATAGAGCTGACTTTATCGCCACTCCTTTAGCAATTATTATTCTAATTCTTGTCTTCGGCTCGTTGGTTGCGGCAGTGATTCCCATTATCCTGGGCGGAGGATGCGCATTAATTATACTGACGGCACTCTATTTTCTAGGACATCTGTTTACTCTTTCCATTTTTACCTTAAATATTGCCCTACTTCTGGGGCTTTGCCTTAGTCTTGATTATTCATTGTTTATTATTTACCGTTTTCGTGATGAACTGGATAAAAATCAGGATATTATCCAGGCCATTGCAGTAACTCAAGCAACCGCTGGAAAAGCGATATTTTTTGGTGGATTGGCGGTTTTTGCCAGCCTGAGCGCTTTATTATTATTTCCAGTCAATATACTGTTTTCCGTTGCTGTAGGAGGGCTGACCGCCGTTTTTGTTGCTGTTTTAACTGCCATTATTATTTTACCCGCGATTCTCTCCCTGCTTAAAAACAACATCAATCGAATTCCTGTAACACTCTCAACAAAAAACAAAGATAAACGCTTTAGTTACTGGCACTGGATCGCTGAAAAAATTGTCAGAAGGCCCCATCTGACCTTTATTGTTACGCTTATCTTTTTATTGTCACTAGGTTATCCCTTCCTGTCTGCAAAATTTGGAGTATCCGATTTTCATATTCTACCCGAACATTCAAAACACAGAGATTTTTATGATGCCTATGAAAAACAGTTTAATGTCAATGAACTCAGTCCCATTCTCGTGTTAATCCAATCGAAACCCAGCCCGATACTGTCCCCCAAAAACATCGCCCGACTGTATGATTTAGCACAAAATTTAAACGACAATCCTTTAATCAAAAAGGTAATCAGCATCGTCACAACCAGCTCAAAGCTCAATAAAAAACAATATTACAATTTATATCATCAACCGAAAGAGGAAATGAACACAGACATCAAAAAGATGCTGGATACCTCAACCCGTCAATATCTAACCATTATGACCATCATCAGTAAATACTCGATTAATTCACCTCAAACAACAAACCTGGTCGATGAAATTCGTCATACTCCGGTTGGCTATGGCATGACGATGCAGATAACCGGTACTCCTGTTATTAATATCGATGTTTTAAATACGATTTCCAAACTGCTACCTTATGCTATTTTATGGATCATGGTACTGACCTACCTCATATTACTGGTTTTACTTCGTTCCTTATTTCTGCCATTAAAAGCACTGATCATGAACATTCTCAGCCTTAGCGCCTGTTATGGTGCCCTAGTGCTGGTATTTCAGGATGGATATTTACACCAACTGCTGGACTTTCAGCCTCAGGGAATGCTGGATATCAGCTTACTGGTTATTATATTTTGCGCTTTATTTGGTTTTTCTATTGATTATGAGGTGTTTTTATTATCCCGCATCAAGGAAGCCTATGAAGAAACTGGAGACAATGAAAAAAGCATCATTTTTGGTATAGAAAAAAGCAGTCGAATTATTACCAGTGCCGCAATCATCGTTATTTTTATTTGCATTTCCTTTCTGGTGGCGCATGTATTAATGGTCAAAGCCTTTGGTCTGGGCATTGCCGTAGCGGTATTTGTCGATGCTTTTTTAATACGAACTGCTCTGGTGCCAGCGACCATGACGCTGTTCAAAAGCTGGAATTGGTATTTACCTAAATGGTTGGACCGAATCTTGCCCCAATTATAATGCTCCCCCAAAAAATTATTCATTAAAAAAATTAAGCTCTGTTTCGGTAACTGCCAATGAAACGACACGGCTAAAAAACTCTGCTGACTCAACAGTCTTTAATAATTCCTTAATCTTATCGAATTATAATGCACCAACTTACTCAAATCATAATCATATGATTTAATCCTTCAATTACCTTAGGTGATGTAATGAAAAAAGTCATTATTGGTGCGGGGCCGGCAGGTTTATATACAGCAATTAAATTACACAAAAAAGGCATTCGTGACCTAGTCGTTTATGATCCTCGTGCTGGTCACTATACTCGGCCGGGACACTTGAATGGAAGCGTTTTTAAGGTTGCAGAATCAGGACTGCAGTTTGAATTTTGGTCCGGAAATAAAATTGGACACATCAAAGACCTGGAAAATGCACTCTATATACAAGCCACTAAATTAGGCATCACAATCGAAAGAAAACGCTTTATACGCTTACATGAGGATGCCAGAAAACCAGGTGTTATTGTTGACAATGATGGTGTGGAAGAACGTGTTGAAGCAGATTATGTCTTTGATTGTACAGGATCACGACGAGAAGTGGTTGCGGCACTGAATCATCTGGTACCTGATTCACCTTTAAAAATGACCACCATTACCGACCTTCCGGTGCGCAATCACTTTCTTGCCTATGTAAAAATAAATCAGTCCGATTGGAGTCGTTTTCAATATGACAGCACTCAAATTGAGCATTTTCCAGAAATGGTGGATGCTTTATCCTTTGCTCAATCAATAATGAAACTCAGAACAATGGGCTGGAAGGAATTCAAGTTTCCCCGGTGTTATGGTGTGAGCTTTGGTAAGGATAAAATATGTTTGTATTTACATGCTCCCGATAATCTGCCTAAAGAACATTATGATGATTGGGTACAAACAGTTCTCGAATGTTATACAAAATCCATTAGTTACACTCACTTAGCCCCTTCGCCCAAACCGCGATTCTTGTCTTTCCCTGCCAGTGCCCAGGCACTTCAGGATGTCTCCTGTAAAAGAAAAAATTTACCTACAGTAATTGCTCTCGGCGATGCGCAAATTGATTTTGACTATTATCTGGCGCATGGTATTAAAGATGGAATGAAGCGTATTGATGCATTATTTAAACATATGGAAGCTTTTGATAATGAAATTCATTATTTTGACTCTGAAGAGTATTTAATAACGATTAACGATCTGTTACGCGAGCACAAACAAGAAGTGATAGATGAAGCTGAACGAGTAAAACGGACTTTTGTTAATGCCCTTGAAACAGCACAATTAAAATTCAGACAAGCAATATTACTGAGCAAAACTCCTGAGGAAAGAGGCATCATCAGTGATATTTTAAAGGAAATAGAAGCACGTCAAAATTATCATAAAGCACGTCAAAACTTTTCTGAATGTCATAATAAAGCGCATCAGGTAGTGCTGAATCAAAGTGATATTAATACTGTTATAGCTAAACTGAATCAGATTCAAAGTAATTTATTAATGGCTCATGCCAACTTACCTGCACCCTTTGTGACAGAACATCAAGAGATTCAGCAGCACCTGCTTCATTTAGCGGTCAGCTGGAAGGACGTTGGAAATGCGTTATTCAAAAGCCGACGAATGCCGGAGGCCATAGATGCCTACAAAAAAGCAATGAGTATTTACAACCTGGATGGCTTTGTTGGCAAGCATGCCGTCAAAGAAATTCCTATATACTCAAATTTGACGGTAGTATATTTACAGGAAAAACTTTATTCAGAGGCAATTTCTGCGGCAAATACCGCATTGTCTGTTATTGACAGTTGTTCTGCTGAAGATCAACCTGCCGCTCTGCAAGAAAAAATTATATATAATTTAATCAGAGCGTTGTGCGCTCAAGCCCAAAGTTTCCTGGATTCTGAAAAACCACGAGATGCTCGAATATTGCACTTGAGAGCAAAAAGCATTAAAAGTAAACATGAAAATAAATTTGCTTCTCAAACACTGCAGACCATTGAAGGAATAATAAACGAGTTGCAGCAACGTCTTCCAGGTGATGTGAACAGTGAATTATTGCGTCGTTCAAGTGATAACATTGAAGAACCAGTTGAAGCCACAAGAGAAAATGAATTGGACAACTCTGCGTCTGTTGGCCAATTATTGGGAGGTTTTAGTCTGTTTAGCCCAAAATTATCAGGTGAAAAACAAATGACCACAACTTCAACATCTCAATTTACCCATTGATAATCTGTGTTTTGTAGACGAAAACGGAGCTGAGCCCCGAATTACTCTCTACCCCCAATTGGGGGTTCGGCTCCATTCAACCTTCTATCCTGTTTGTATTGCTCCAATTTAATGTTTAAAAAAAAACAGACCATTCTTAAGATTCTGTTAATAAAATATAGGTACAATCCGCCAGGAAAAATGGTCCGGAAAAGATCAATAAAACCCAATTTGCAACCAGAGGATGGGTTTAATCTAGCTTTTTCAATTTGAATTGATTTGGAGAATATAAATGTCAGCCACCCTTTCTTTAAGCAGTAGTTACGGTTCTTTTTTCTGGGGATGTACCAAATTCGCTCTGTCACCCTACACCAATACGTTTATGGCGATAGCCAACGATAAAAATAATGACCCTTTCGTCAATATTGTCGCTGCCAGTGTGGTTACCAGTATTCTTACCTTTGTTATCCCTATTTTACCAGTGCTTGCTTCAGTTACTTTTGCCATCGCTTCTGTTGCCATTTTGCTTGCTGTTGCCACGATGTTTGTGACTTATCCGGTTGCTGTTCTCGCAGATGCCTGTGATTCATCCTGGGAGAGTGATAGCAACCTGGGCTTTAATCACCAATTTGCTTAATTCAAATCATACAATGGGGCTGGTGATGCCAGACTCTCTGTTGTGCTGAATATTCGTACCTAATGTCAATCCTCGCTTTCGCGAGGATGACTAATAAAGGATGGTGTCCGGCTCACTCATAAAAACCTATTTTAAAGAGTCTTTATTGGAATCAGGGCTTAGCTTGATCAGAGGATTAGTGATGGATGAACTCACCTTGCTCAACTCAGGCTTAACTTCAGTTTTTGTCGCTTCTTTCAGAGTAGGGCTTGGTTTTTTAGCAGCCTGCTTCATTACACCAGTTTTATTCACTGGATGAACATTACTCTGTCCAGAAGCACTCGCTTTACTTATATGAACTGGCGAAACAGATTTTTTAACAGCAGACTTCGCTTTCATAGTGGACGTTTTTGCTGATTTTTTGGATTTGGAAACTCCAGTACGCACAGAATGTTTACTTGTCTTTGCAGTGCTTGATATTTCGTGACCAACAGCAGAAAAAAGCGGAGCAAGTGATGATTTCATCAATACATCACCATTTTGATTACTAAACAAATTTTCTTCAAAAAGATGAAACATATCCTGCACATAATCCAGAACTGTTTGCCCATTTTTAATCAGAGCATTCATATTTTTATGAAGGATGTCTTCAGGTTTACGGACACTTAAAAAATCAACTGGAGTGATATAAGTGAGTCGTTGCATGGTTTTAAAATTCAATTCCATCAATTCATTAACTGGTTTGATTATAGGATTTATATCCGTATTTAAAAGAGATTTAGTTAGCATGATAGTCCTTATGTTGCATTGCACCATGTAAAGCATAGCTCGCCATTTTTATTTGTCAAAAAAAATCCCTTATATCCGATAAACCACTGCAGAACCCCAGGGTGTGTTTATGACTCAACTCTGCTAAAGAAGGCATCAAGGCAATAAAAAAACAGTTGTTATTTTTTATGTTCTCAACGAGAATGCGCGCCTTATTAATACAAATACTGAGTTCGGAGTTTAACTATGATTGAAGAATGGCTGGCGGAGTTAAAAAAACTGGATCAACTTGCTTTTGATATTGCTCAACGTGTCTGGGAGAACTCTCCTGAAGCTAAAGACAAAAATGGGACTCCATTAACATCAGAGAATATTCTAATTCGGGTCAATCAACTCGCTGATCAAATTGTAAAAGAATTTCCAGGAGCAAATCCTGTCCTTGTTGGTCTGATGGATGGTGCCACCCCCTTTGCCTCTCTACTCTGCTCGGCTTTGAATTCACGTCATTATAATTATAACTACACCACCATGTCAGTCAGCAGTTACGGCCATAAATTGGTTTCAGGTGAATTAACCATGGGAGCGCTGCCCAAAGTAAAACTATTCAGTAGACCTGTTATAGTGATTGACGATGTCTGTGACACTGGAAAAACCTTAAAATCAATTAAAGACTTATTTTTAACTCAATATCCTGAATTTGTTAAGCTGATGGTGCTGGTCGATAAAGAACAAGAACGACAACAGGGTTGCTCACCAGATTATATTGGATTTTCCATGTCTGCCGAAGCCTTCATCATCGGAATGGGACTGGATTATTTAGAGGAATTACGAAATACCTCTTCAATAAAAACAGCTAATCTCGCCAGCTTACCCAATGAAGAGGAAGCAAAACATCTTGAACGAAGAGATGTTCTCAGGAAAGCGATTGAAGGATTTATTGCGGCTCAAGCCAGAGAGAAACAACAAATATCTGAAATTAAATCAGACTCGACATCAAACGCCTCTTCCAGCTCCATGTCGTTTTTTGGCATAACCGATCCTAAGAACGACATCATTGTACCCACAGCATCAAGCAGTACTCCTGGATTGGGATGTGCAGAGACCAGTTCATCCTGATAACAGTCCATAAACAGGGGCATCATTGATTTGAGCCCTTGTTGTCTCACCTGAACCTTCAAATAAAAAAACACTGCTGGCAGCGAAAACCATTATGACAGTGCTAAAACACTGGATCCCGCGTTCAAGGACAAGTCGCGGGACGTCGAAATCTGAATTGTCAACTGACCTGAGAGGTATACCACAGCTGTCCCATTAAAAATGTGACGTCTTTCCGAGCGTAGCGAGGAATCTCCTGCAAATTGGCACAATCTGAGTTAATGCATTAATTATCATTACCTTTTAAACTCTGTGTTTTTACAAGGAATTTAATGATGTCATCAGAAGATGTACCTGAATTTTATATCATTTCGACTGATATGATTTTAATGGCCGCATTTTAATGGGATCGCGCTACCTTGCAGGAGATTCCTCGCTACGCTCGGAAAGACGTCACATTTTTAATGGGACAGCCGTGAGAGGTATACTAAATATCCCTGCTCAGACACATGAACATTTTATTCTTTCGTGTTAATTTAATAATTACAGATCGTTTTAAGAATTCAAGGGTTGTTGACTGTTCCGATTTCAAACCGCGGAGATTTCTTCCTGAATGATCTACAAGATTTAATTATCAACCTCACAAAAGCGGGGACCCATGAAAAAATACAACGGTGTACTGGAGATAAGAGGACATAAAAATGATTATTGATATGAAAGTGATACTGGGTGGTGTCTTGCTCGGTCTGGCAGCAGGGATCATGCTTCTGGTTCGTGGTCAGATTCTGGGTTGTAGCGGCAAATTATTTCGCTCTTGGGATTTTTCCGGATTCAAACCCAATTACGATAATCTATTATTCATTGCAGGGTTAGTACTCAGCGGCATCATTTTTAACCTCACTCAACAAATCCCTAACCCCTTGGCTGTATTTAAAATCAGTCCGTGGATGTTATTTGCCGGTGGATTGTTAGTTGGCGGAGGGACCTATCTGGCTAATGGATGCACCAGCGGGCATGGTCTATGTGGCATGTCGCTATTGCGCAAACGCTCCATTACCGCAGTTGCCATCTTTTTTCCGGTTGCCATCATAACCGCCTGGTTGGTTCACTAAGGAATTACTCATGAAAAAACTCATTTCATTACTTACCGGATTAATGTTCGGCACCGGGTTAATTTTAACGGGCATGTACAGTCCTGATATTATTATAGCGGGATTGAAAATTGGCGCCGAAACGTTCCGCATCAATCTGTATCTTACTTTTGTAACAGCTCTGTTGGTCACTTTTCTATTATTTCAATTACGCAGATGGTTGGCTAAACCTTTAATGAACTCCTGCTATGATCTTCCTTCGCAAAACACAATCGACTGGAAACTAATCGTTGGTGCCTTGTTATTTGGAATAGGATGGGGAATTGCAGGGATTTGCCCAGGTCCAAACCTTGTTGGTCTGGGTCTCTTTTCCTGGCCATTTTACTGGATAAATTTTGCGGGCATTATTTCAGGCTTTCTCATCGTGCGGTATGTCACTCTTAAAAAAGCAAACACCGCAAAATAAATTAACGATTCAGCCTTCCTCCCCTCGAACTGAGGGGAAACAACACCCGTCCTCAATACCTGAGAGAAAAAAATTCATTACCCTCCCTTTTCAATGCGTTTTAATGCACAATGAACAATGACTTCATCAAACAAAAAGTTGATTAATTGAAAAACAAGGAAATACTCATTTCAAGTATAGGTAATACTATAGAATGGTTTGATTTTGGCTTGTTTATTTTCATGGCTCCAATTATCGGCGCCAAATTTTTTCCTCAACACTCAAGCACCTTATCAACTATAAATGCCTTGATAGTGTTTGCCGCTGGCTTTTTGTGCCGCCCATTAGGCGGCATTTTCTTTGGGTATTTTGGTGATACTCGAGGCCGGGCGAGTACTTTAAGAATATCAATCATTCTAATCACCCTGTCCACTCTGCTTATTGGCCTTATACCTTCTTATGAAACGGCAGGAATCATAGCTCCGATAGCGTTTATCATACTACGCTTAATCCAGGGCCTGTCCATCGGTGGGGAATACAGCGGAGTCATGATTTACCTTGCTGAATCTGCTCCTCACAAAAAACGCGGCTTTATAACCAGTTTTGCTGCAACTGGCGCCAATTTAGGTTTTTTATTGGCTACCGTCTCCTTGATGGTGCTAAATTTCATGTGTACTGCTGAAGAAATTAAGAGCTGGGCGTGGCGTTTGCCCTTTATATTGATTGGTTTACCCGGGTCATTGATTATTTATTATCGTTTTAAATTATCTGAAACACGAGTTTATTCACTTTTACAAAAAAACCACCATTTAGAATCCAGACCATTTCTTAGTGCCATCCAGTTCGCACCTTACCAGTTATTGAAAATTTTTGGGCTTACGTGCATGAGCGCTACTTTTTATTATGTTTTTTTTGGCTATATGCCCACTTATCTTGAGCATTATATAGGGTTTCAGCTCAACGATGCATTAACCATACAAAGCTGCTTGTTAATCGCAATGCTCATTTTGGTGCCCTTGGCGGGAATTGGCGGTGATCATTTAAGTCGTAAAAAAATGGTAATGATCACCAATATGTCCGTGATTATCCTGGTACTGCCCTGTTTTTATTTACTGCAAACCAACTCACTCCTACTGACCCTTTTGGCCTTAAGTACAGCAACCATTATCAGCTCAATGGATCAAGGAAACACCCTGACAGCGGTAGTTGAAAATTGTCCTGAAAATGTACGCTACAGCGGAATTGCTTTTTCTTACAATCTCGGAATGGCCCTGTTTGGCGGCACCACCCCCCTGGTCATTACCTTACTCATTGAACATACAAGCCTAATTGCTCCAGCTTATTATTTGATTCTGATGGCAACCATCAGCTTGATTACCGCAACAACCCTGGTCAAAAATAATCAATCACTCGGCCCATTATAAAGGGCAGCTCAATCGAATCACTGCACGCCCTCACCGCTGCATAAACGGTATTTTTATATATACTTAATGACATGAGCCTATAGGGAGTAAACCCATTATGAAGAAAGTGGCTTTGTTTTTATTCGCGCTCCTGGGAATAATTCATATGAATAGTTATGCTGCAGATTTCACTCTTGAAAGTTCTGCCTTTAAACCCAATAGCATGATTCCGGATCAGTATACCTGCGCGGGCACGGATACATCGCCACCTTTAAGCTGGCAGAATATTCCAGTCAATACACAATCGTTGGTATTGGTTGTTCATGATCCGGATGCACAAGGAGGAGAATGGATTCACTGGATAATCTTTAATATTCCACCAACAGTGACACAACTGGAGCCAGCCAGCCCTCTTCCTGATGGAGCATTGAATGGTACGAACAGTTGGGGTACAACGAATTATAAAGGGCCATGTCCTCCAATGGGTGTACATCGCTATGTGTTTAACCTTTATGCATTGGATAATCTGGTTCATCTTGAACAAGGTGCCAGCAAAGACAAAGTGCTTAATGCCATAACAGGACATGTGATTGGAAGCGCCGAATTAATTGGGCTTTATCAAAAATTCTAGGTTCTGTGAACGAGAAATGATAGTAGCATTAAGGTATTTTAGATCCCGCGGTCTTCGCCGCGGGAATTCGCATGATATGTGAGTGCATGCTTCATTTCGAAATCCCGCGGCGAAGACCGCGGGATCCATAAAGTAGAACCGGACTGGTTTTGCGAAGACGTGTAGAGTTGTGCATAAAATCCTGGTTGCCAGCAACCAGGCTTCAAATACGGGTTCCACAGTCAATGCCACTGGAATTAATTACAAACAGCCGAACAGATGCATCTCTCGCAGACCAGGTTACTAATGCAATTTCAATGTCGATCGGACTCGTCGCATTAAAAAATTGGCAACAGTCATTACCCCTACTTTCCAATAACCGATAATTTTTATCTGATGCGATTTATACAACAATAAATAAACCATTCGCGCAAAAAAACCGGTAATGAACACGCTTTTTTCATTACCAAGAATCAGAGCACCAGTAGTTCCTTTCTGGCTTAGAGAAACTAAAGACCCATGATCCACATAGCGGTATTCCTTTAATGGCTTTTTCTTTATCACCTGTTCAATGGAATGAACTAACAAACTAGCTTGCTGATGTGCGGCCTGTGCTCGAGCAGGTACTTGTGTTCCATCTGAAAGGATACAACAGGCACAGTCACCAAAAGCAAAAATCGAATCATCAACAGTAGTTTGCAAAGTGGGTTTTACTTTAATTTGACCCGCATGGTTCAATTCAAAATCGGCAAGAGATTTCACACGTTCCTGCCCTTTTATTCCTGCGACCCAAATGATCATATCAGCAGGAATGAATTGATTGTCATGAGTGATAATACCCTGTTCTTTAACCTCAATAACCCGAGTATTCGTTAAAATATCAATATCCATTTCAGCCAACTGTTTTTGGGTTACTACTGAAATGTTTTCTGGCAATGGAGATAAAATTCTGGAAGCAGCTTCAATTATGTGAATCCGTGCAATTTCTTTAGGATTAAATTTCTGTGACATTAACGCGCTTAACTGCGATAAGGAGTTTCGTAATTCTGCCGCTAATTCCACACCAGTGGCTCCCCCACCGACAATCGCTATTTGAATGGGTTTGGATCCCTTCTCATAATGATTTTTAATTAACTGCTGAAACAACACACGGTGAATGGTTTTTGCTTGCTGTTCAAAATCAAGATAATAGCAATATTCATTACTCCCCGGAGTATTAAAATTATTGGTCACACTGCCTATAGACAAAATCAATAGGTCATAAGGAATTATAAGCTCTTCTGGAGTCTCAAGCGCATCTGGATTGCGGATTAGTAGAGTTTTATTCACGCGGTCAATTTTTATTAATTGACCAAGTTCGAAATGAAATTTATTTTTTTTAGCAATTGCCAGATAGCTCATTTTATCGTAAATATTATTGAGACTGCCGCTGGCTACTTCGTGAAACAAAGGTTTCCATACATGCGTCAAGGACTGATCCACCAAAGTAAGATGTACATCCGGATTGTGGCGATAAGCACGAGCCAGAGACACGACCAGCTCCAATCCTCCAGCTCCCCCTCCTACCACGACAATGTTCAATTGTACCTCCTATGCGGTAATTTTTGATTAACCAGGATATTACGAAGTTACTGCTCTACTTCATTCACTTATTACTCAATTTCTGATTTGCCCGTCACCATAAATGACCCACTTGTAACTGGTCAATGCTTCCAGCCCCATAGGGCCTCGGGCATGCAGTTTTTGGGTACTGATTCCGATTTCTGCCCCCATGCCAAACTGACCGCCATCAGTAAATGCCGTTGAAGCATTGGCATAGAGTGCTGCTGCATCAACATGACTCATAAAATACTGAATGGCTTCATTATCCTCTGCAATAATTGCTTCACTATGGCCTGAAGTGTAGTACATGATATGCTCTACTGCTTCAGCTAGAGAACCTACTGATTTGATGGACATTTTATGCGATAAAAACTCGGTACCAAAATCCTCGGGTTTTGCGTGATGCAGCAAATCAGACGGATAGACATCCTTCAGAACCTGATAACTTGACTCATCGGCAAAAAGCGCCACCCGATGTGCTGCCAACAATTCAACCAATGCATACAATTTATCCAGGCATTGTTGATGAATGACCAAAGTATCCAGGGCATTACATACACTGACTCTTCTTGTTTTTGCATTATTAATGATTAAACGCCCTTTCTCTACAGAGCCGCTGATATCAAAATAGGTATGCACAATGCCCGCACCAGTCTCAATGACAGGAATTTTAGCGTGTTCCCGAACGAAATTAATTAAAGCCTGACTGCCTCTGGGAATGCACACATCAACCAGATTAACTGCGCCAAGTAACTGATGAGTAGCCTCACGATCTGGGGGTAATAAATAGACGCAATTGCCATCAATACCATGTAAATTCAAAGCCCTATGAATTAAAGACAGCAGGTAACGATTGCTGTGTTCGGCTTCTTTGCCCCCCTTCAGTATGCATGCGTTTCCTGCTTTAAAACACAAGGTAAACACATCAACGGTCACGTTGGGCCTTGATTCATAAATCACTGCAACTACGCCAAGAGGAACGGACAACTTATTAATGAGCAAACCATTAGGCAGTATTTTTTCTTCTAGAATCTGACCAACAGGATTTGGCAAAGATGCGACAAGCGCCACATCATCAGCAATGGCATTGATCTGTTGTTCGGTAAGCATCAATCGATCGTATTTAGGATCGTCCTTTGCCATCAAGGCGAGATCCTTGCTATTCTCCTGGATTATTTGCGCCACCGATTGCCGTATTAATTCCGCAAGACTCAACAGGACTCGATTACGTTGTTCCTCGCTTAAGGATGATAAATCATAACTGGCTTTCTTGACTGCCTTGATTTGAGTAATAACATCATTCATTCCGGGCAACTCCTAAAAAAGATGCAAATGATCGTAGTGAATAAATTCAGGCTTGTCTTTCTGGCCCAGGAAGGTTTGTAATTTATTGGCATCATATTGTGCAATACCAATTCCTATTTTTGCCCCATCCGGAGCAACAATTTCAACCAAATCCCTTTTTTTGAAATCGCCAGTACACGCAACAATACCAACAGGCAATAGACTGATAGCACGGTTGCCTTCCTTTAAAAGGGCATGCAAACAGGTATTCACCGATATTGAACCCATTTTTTTATCACTATTATAGGCCATCCAGCGTTTAATGTTTGATTTTTTCTTACGGGGTAAAATACAGGTTCCCACCGATTCATTATTCAAAATCCGCTTAAGGACATTGATTTGATCAATACTGGCAATATGAGTGGTGATGCCCAAAACAGACATTTTACGCGCTGTTCCAAGTTTACTGAGCATCCCCCCGCGACCCTGAGCACTTTTTTCTGCAGAAACTTCAGGCCAACCCTCTTCAGGATTAATCACAGAAATCAGTTCAGAACCTGGTTCGCTTGGATGTCCTGTAAAAACGCCCGCCACATTACTCAATATAATCAATTTATCCGCATTCATTTGAGCCGCTATCAAACCAGCTAACTCATCGTTGTCGGTAAACATCAGCTCTTCAACTGCCACACTGTCGTTTTCATTGATGATAGGAACTATGTTTTTATGATCAAGAATAACCCGGAGTAATCGGGCAATATTTAAATAGTGATGTCGGGTTTGAAAATCCTGTTTGGTTAGCAATAATTGTGAGGCAAGGATATTATGGGCTTTAAACATAGCGGAATAAACATGAATCAATTCATGTTGACCGATAGAGGCCAATACCTGTTTTTCCCCCAGAGAACTGCCAAATTCACGGCCAAGTAATTGATGTGCTGCTTTTCTGCCAAAACCTACAGCCCCAGAACTAACCAGTACGACATGATGCCCTGCTTTTTGCAAACTGACTATTTGCTCCACTAAATGCAACATGACCGGCTCATTAGGAGTTCCATCAGAAGATAAAATGCTTTGCGTGCCAACTTTAATAACTACTTTCATTGTTCAATCTCCTTTAGGAACATCACATCAGCAGGAAACTCATGTCTTAAACCAACCAGAATTAATTTAATGCACTTTGCTTCATATCCGGTATATTTTAAGCCAATGATTGAGACAAGCAACACCATGTGGATTAAATATTAGATAAATGAAATAAATTCGATGAACTGAGTATTTAAAGAATAGTTATGCCATCGCATCACAATAATCAAAATGAAGAAAATTTGATCACGTGCGCATTAAAATATACAATGCGAGTTCTTGTTTCATGAAAATACCACAAAGGGGATTTAATGTCTGGAAAACGCATTTCTGATAAGAGCAATGGAACTTCTGTTCCAATATTTACCCAATTGTGCGCACAAGTAAACTTCAGTCTTTTTGGTAACACATTAACAATTTACCCCAAATTAAATGGCGTTCCCCTCGACGAACGTGATTATCGCACCAGTGAAGCAACACAAAAACTCAATCAAGCCTGGTCTAGTTTAGGCCAAAAAGTTTGTATTTTACGTAATTATCCTACACATGGACTATTGCACCAGGATCAGCTCACCAAAGAACATTGGCATACTCACGTTGAATTTGTAGAGCACATTGATGAAAATAAATTAACACAGATTCTTAATCAATTTGTTCTGGTTACTTTTATCACGGAACAGGAAAAAAATCGTTTTATCAAAACCTTCAGAGAGGCAAATAAACTCCCGCAAACTGAATTTGATAAACTGATGGCAAACAAGTACCTCAAACAACTCAGAAAATCCATTCAAAATAATGCTCAGTTTCGCGAAAATGATAAGCTTATGAGTCAAATGAATGTTGTGCTCCAGCATTTTGAGGCATTAATTCTGACTGAAAAAGATCTGACTGAAGTACAAAGATACATTAAAGAAACTCAATTAGTCATAGATCATCCGACTAGGGACAATATTGCCAACCTGGAAAAGATGAGCACCCTTGCAGCAAGGAATCCGTCACCTATGTGGCAAGCCATCAGTGTATCACTCATACTCCTGGGAATCTTTTTATGTGCAGCAGGCTTAATGATTACTGCGGCCCTTTGCGGTACCTCTATGGTACCAGGTATTGGAATAACCCTCAGTGGATTAGGTCTGTTTTCAGCAGGAGCATGCACCGCTCCTCAAGGAACAAGAAAGGGATCAAAGGATTTAACCCATTTAACCGAACTGATGAACACGTCATTTGATGAATCGGTTGCTGGAGGATTTGTTACAAACCCTTACTAAAAATTCTTTGGGGCTATAATCGCTTACAGTCCCCGAGTAATCAAAACATTCTCAGCTCCTGCTCGAATGAATATCAGGCTATTGGTCGCCAGAAATCACACGGATGTCCCATTAAAAATATGACGTCTTTCCGAGCGTAGCGAGGAATCTCCTGCAAGGTTGCACGATCCCATTAAAATGCGGCCATTAAAATCATATCAGTCGAAATGATATAAAAATCCAAGTATATCTTCTGATGACATCATTAAATTCCTTATAAAAAAAGAGTTTAAAAGGTAATGATAATTAATGCATTAATTCAGATTGTGCCAATTTGCAGGAGATTCCTCGCTACGCTCGGAAAGACGTCACATTTTTCATGGGACAGCCGTGCCAGAAAGCAGCCTTACTATTGACAAATCAATGCGCATTTTGTTATTTTTATTGATTAGAAGTAATAATATAACCAAATTAATCACTCTATGAAAAAGTACAGTACTCAAAAAAATACGATTGACTCTGCAGATTCCACTGCAGTTGTCGTGTCATGCTGTACGGTATTATCCACAACAAATCACTTAGTAATTATTATCTTGCCCTCTTTACCCTAGAGCGGTCAGCTATTGCCAATTACCGTACCTCTCTAGGGAGGTTGAACGAATAATCGCAATAACTGATGATGAAACTGGAGGGTACTATGACTCAAACTCACTTTAAGACTCGGGATAACAGACCGAAAACACTTAATTCACTGATTAAACCCATTTACCAATACTGCGCAAGATCACGCATTGATCCGGTTAATTTGCCCCAATAGATTTTTAACAGATGATTTATATTTGAGGTTTAACATGAACTATACCCCAAAAAATTACCTACCATTTTTGATGTGGTTTTTCCCCTTATCGTTTTTTGCCTTTCAATTCATGCTGCGCCTTTGGCCTGGATTAATGATGCAGGAAATAATGACCCATTTTGCAATTGATGCAGGAAGTTTTGGTCTTCTTGCCGCTTTTTATTATTATGGATATGCAGGAATGCAAATTCCTATGGCCTTTCTTCTCGAAAATTTTGGAGCCAGAACAGTCGTTTTCACATTCGCTTTGCTTTGCGGTATGGGAGCCTTTATTTTTAGTTATACCGACTCGTTTTATCTGGCTCTGTTAAGCAGACTGATGATAGGTGCAGGATCTGCTGTAGGGTTTCTGGGGATATCCAAAGTCGTTTCCGAATGGTTTAGCAGTGAGAGCTACGCCAAAATGATTGGGTTTTCCTTTAGCGTGGGTCTTATGGGCGCTGTCTATGGTGGAAAACCGCTCACCCAATGGATTCAAACTTATAATGGACAGCAAGTAGGCTTCGCCCTTGCATTAATCGCAATATCCATAGGATTGTGTACCTATTTGGTTGTCCGTAGTCCTGTGAATCAAGTAAATAAACCAACAGAGGATCTCCAGCTATGCAACCTGTCTTCTTTATTCTCATCGTGGATCATCTGGACTCTGGCCCTGGCAAACTTGTTGATGGTAGGAGCCCTGGAAGGCTTTGCAGATGTTTGGGGAGTTCCTTATTTAATGACCGCCTATCATTTTGATAAAGCAGAATCAGCCTCATTGATCTCATTTATATATATAGGCATGATCTTCGGTGGTCCTGTACTTGCATTTTTAAGTAAAAAGTTGGGTAATTATTTCGTTATAGGGATGTGTGGTGCAGGCCTGGCTCTGGCTTTTATGCTCTTGGTATCCAATAGCGTGATGAACAGTTGGTTATTAAGCCTGTTGTTTTTTATCATTGGTCTCATGTGCTGCTATCAAGTTATTGTATTTGCTGCTGGTTCTACTCTGGTTTCCTATAAACAGCTTGGAATAACCATCGCATTCTTAAACTGCATCAACATGTTAGGCGGTTCCTTCTTTCACACTCTGATTGGACGAGTCATGGACTGGTCTTGGGACGGTTCGTTAAATCCGGAAGGAATGAAACAATACAGTGTTGCAAGCTTTCAACATGCGTTGACCGTCATACCTGTCTGTGCGCTTGTTGGCAGTGTGCTTATCTATCTGATTCATGTACGTGTGAAAAATCGAATAAGCAACCACTCTCTTAATTTGGATACTCTTTCTGGAACTTAATTGAGAGAAACATGATCTGCGAAACAAAGTCCAAGGATTCGAAATGGCGGAAACAGCGCCAATTAAGATTCCCTGGACTCGCTAGCCGCAAATCAGGGTTTTAAATCATTCTCTGCGATTTGCACTATATTCAGTTCAATCTTCCGAGCAATCACATCAAGGTTTAATCCGTTATCGCACACTTTAAAAGGATCCTCTAACTCTTCAGAGAGAATTTCCAAACCTAATAAAACATAAACGATCATGAGCATCATGGGAATGATCAAAATCCCGAAGGTCTGGACCCATCCAAAAGGGAACATTAACGAATAAAACAACAATGCCTGTTTCACAAAAAAGGCAAAAGCAGGAGGAACCCGGGTGTTTGCTATACGTTCACATCCTCCGGACATATCAATTAAAGCAGCTAAATGGTTTTCCAACTGAGTACATTGTTCCGCTCTGTCGCGAGTGCCATTGCGTAACGAGTTGATGATTCGATACATGGGCTGGGTTACCAAAAGAACAGGTTGTTGCGATTTATACTCCGTAATACCTAACTCGCTCAACTCATCCTTTAATAATTTGGTATCGTTGCGCAAATTGGCCTTGATGATGAGAGGCAATTTCTTTAACAAAAGGTAAAAATCAGGATGCTGACTCAATCCAAAAAAAGTATCAAATTTTAATCCCAGGTTTCGACTGTTGTTGACAATAGATCCCCAAAGCGTACGTCCCTCCCACCATCGTCCATAACTGCTGTTGACTCTAAAGCTGATAATGATGGTTAAAATAAAACTGAAAATTAAATGAAATTGCCCCAGATCATAGCCCGAAGCATTTTTAAACCATATACCGATCACTATGGCATAAGCCGTCAAAACCAGCATGATGGGCATCAGTTTTTTAAATACTTTTTCTTTATAAAATAAAAATAAATGCGGCACCCAAGCTAAAAGAATATGGGATTTTTTAGTCATAGACTCTCCAGACGATTTCAAGAGACACTCACCAGAACTTTATTATCTGGGTAATATAATGAATAATCAATTAGTTAGCATGAGAAACAAGCACCCGAAAATACATTCAGGTGCCTGAGATTAATAATTCAACGGCTCTAATCATTTTGGTGGCACATTTTAAATTGTGCCGCGATTTTATCTTCCAGTTTTTTCATCATATTCTGAAGTTCGGTTTTTTGATCGGCGCTAAGAACAGAATATATCTGCATTTTGGTCATAATTTTCGTTTTAATCATGGAACCAATCAGTTTTGCTTTTTTATCAATCAACTCATCAAGGGCAGATTGATCGAATTTGGTGGCATTAATTTGTTGTTCGATTTGCGCATCCAAAACACTCATTTGAGTACCAAAATCCTTCATTGATGCCTGTTGTTGATCTAACATAGGTTTAATTTTAGCCTTTTGCTCATCATCCAGTTTCAACGATTGCAACATGGATTTTAAACCTTCCCCACACCCCCATGAATCCGAAAAGGAGGATTGACTCAAAACCATAGAGCAAACAAGTGCGGCCATCCATAGAAATTTTTTATACATGATGTATTCCCTAATTATGATTGAAACTCGTACTGATTATAGACGCTTTTAAAAAAATATGACTGATCAGTTAAATTCAGGTACATCGTTTAATTGCGGCATATCTTTTATTGCTCGATCAGGCTGTATACTCTGCCGCGCTGGTCTGAATAAAGTACCCAAATACCCCATAATGCCTCGACGAGAAGAAATTTGCGGTTCCTCAACTTCTTCGCTTTCATGCACTTCAGGAGCTGGATACAATTGATCCTGCACCATTCTGAATCCCGAGAAAATACTCTTAAGTACAATAGGTAGAATCGATAACATAAGAAGCATGGTCGTCAAATTGGTAGACTCTCCAGCCAGAACATAGTTAGCCAGTGACTGAACAACAGCAATCATCATGACTATCCCCATGGATTGAGAAATAAAATGAGAGGCACTTATATTTTGGTTGTCCATTGGTAAATCAGCGCTTTGATTAATTTCGTAGAAAGCAATCCACAACCACATCAAATCAAAGGCAACACTGAACCAATGCTGCTGATACATTTCTTTCACACCAGTCACTCCAACAGCATGAGCTAATTCAAAACTCATTTTTCCACTTTTAAGTGCCAAAGCCAGACTGGGTTTTTCCTGCGAATTAGCCAGAGGAGTAAATTGCTGCGTAAACAAACTAGCTGGAAGATGAATATCAAATAACTCATAAAAGGATTGTTTCGATCCAAAAAGATGACGCAGTTGTTCATCGCTTATATTGGATAAGGAGTCAACACCAGGTGCAAAGGTATTGTCATCAGAATAATGAGCAATGACTACATCTGAGTTTTTCATCATCATAACGTCGTTAGTACCATCCCCATTGGCCACGACAAAAAACTGATTATCCTTAAGGAATTGAGCTAATATACCTTTTCCTTCTGTACTCATTTCAGCAAAAATAATAACCGGCCGCATCGCTTTCTCCCTGGTTAACAATTGCTTGAAGTGGGAAAGAACAACAGGATTGATGCCAGAATAGATAATCGTGGAATCAGCAGGAATAGCTTCTTCATCCAGAGCGTCAAGATCCAAATGCGCCACACTATCCGCACGAATTGACCGAATTTTTTTCGCAAAGGAAGGACATAAAACTCGGGCTATATTTTCCGCAGCCTTGGTCGTATCACCCGTTGCCACAAAAACAGGAACCTGAATGTCCCGGCATTGTCCGATAAATCGTTCTGCTCCTTTTTTTACCGGGTTATCAATAATGAAGGTCACATAATGCCGCATGTTTTTTATTATTTCAGGATGATTCAGAATAAACGCTTCAATTTCCTTTTTATTATCCTCATCAAATAACTGCTTTAAACACATCAACTCCTGCTCTGAAACAGGCGTTCGGGCGATACACCAGTCTCGGGATAACACTCCCGTTCTACTTTGCATTGCTGAATAATGCTGCAATAAGGTACTGTTATTAAATGCATCTTGCTTTGGCACACCACAAAATACCAAATAATGGGCTTTACCTTCATCAACCAAAGTAAAACGCCCACCGAAAGTACGATATAAACCAAGATGAAAGGTTTCAATTTCCTTCTCTCTGCCCTCAACAGTAATGATTTTCTTAAAATGATTATTGCCTAGAATGGTGACCTGCAAACACTGCTCATTGTGTACTAATGACTTGAATAATTGCAAAATTGCATGTTCTTCTGGTTCCAATTCTTTTTTGTTATTGGTAAACGCACTGGCGAACACTTCAAATGATTCCCGTTGTAAGCCTTCTTCTGGAAGTAGCGGCTCCTTTTTTTCACTTAATAACTGCTGAACATTTTCAGGCATCCCCATAGTCCACAGACCCAGAATGTCCATTTTAGTCGTAGTCAACGTTCCGGTTTTATCAGAAATAATCGCTACACCATTAGGAAATCGATCATGATAATAACCTCCGAGAGCATTACATAAATCCACTATTCTGAGCGCATCAATCGTTTCAAAAGGTTTATCGCCCATGTTTTTATTCAATTTTTTCATTAATCGACTGTTTACTGCATCACGTAAGAATGCCTCAGAAAAAGGAATCATGGTTTGAAATAAAGTAAACATTAAACGCAAGGATTCAGCGGGCAGAGTAGTGATGTCTCTGTGTAAAAACCCAGCCATAACGATGGATGCCAGAATTGAATGTAAAACACTTCTTTGTTTGCGTTCAGCGATGATTAGATTAATAACTGATTTTTTCTCATAACCACCGCTTAGCAATAACTCCTTCTCCGGTTTAATCTGTATGAACATATTATCATTCCCATACAGATTCAATTTATCACCAACCAATACACCGGCCTGCTTTCCATCATGAATGGCATGTAAATCAACTTTACTGAATTTACTGGTAAAATCAGGTTTGGATAAATGCTCTATCCAGACGTCTTCCCCGTTCTGAGCTCTCAGATTGACACTGAATTTTCTTTGCTCCGGAATTTCTAAAAAATGCCCTTCCTGGTTTCTTTGTAATGCAATAAGTTCTCCAGATAAAGGCACTGAGGACAAATCAACACGCTCATCACAGTAAACCAAATCGCCTGTTCTCAAACGAAATCTTGGTATTTCAACAAATGCAGCTCCCTGAGCAGTAAATCGAAGTACCTTGTGGACAGTATTATTGTAGTCATAATCCTGTTTGAGTTTTTTTTGCTGATCAAGCAATTTTCGAATCGTTGCAGGAGTTAAGTCGGCTAATAAAGCAGGAAGATTTCTGAACTTCTGAACAATACGCTCCGCATTCAGAATATTGTGTGAAATTAATCCTAACTGAAACAAACGAGAACTGGATATCAATTCAGAAACCAGAAAATGATTTATCTGAAAATAAAGATTGGACAATGGGGTTAACCCGCTGCTTATCACTGCAGTATCAGATCGCTGTGCCCCTTGACCGTATTGGTACCTGACCAATACCTCCTGCAGCTTTTGGGTCAAAAAAGCAATACTGCTTGGTACGACCAGAGCGCTGGTACCTAAACTGGCAACAAAGGCATAGCCCTCTGATAAAGAATCACCTATCATCATTCGGGTGCCGCTGAAAATCGAGCTGTACAGATAGGTAATTGCTACCACTTCACTAGCGACAGCAGCAGAAAGTCCTGCCGTGGTTTTAAATTCAGTTTCCGTAATACGTTGCATCGCGCAATAACCTAAGACTGCCGCACCAAAAAAGAATTTGTAAATAAAATCATATTCAGGAACACCGGTTTGAAATTCACTGACTCCTCCCATGACGTATTCACCGATGACTAGAGCAGCTCCTGATGAAATTACAGGCCATATGTATGTTTTGAAACTGGTGAAATCCATTGAATCTAATGAAAAAGTCAGTGCCAGAGTTTTGTAAAGCTCTGATGCCCGGGTCGTAATAAAATTGCCTATCCCTTGAACGGTGCTTCTCAGATAATACGTTCTATCAGCCTCAGCATTCAGAATAAAGCGACTCGCAAGTGCACGACTGTGCGTAGCATTAGGTGGTGATGCTCTTTTTGGCCTTTTCTCGATCAGTTTGTCATGATACATATCTTTAGTCCTTTATTTGATCGCCAATCTATTTATTTGGTATTTAGCTTCTTTCAAGCTCAGATTGATTAATAACTTATTCTGTGTACAAGGTTCAAGATGTATTGCAAAATAATCATATAATTTCTAATTCATGCATTAGCCAACACAACGCTCTTTACTTTTCCCTGAGTGAGGAATACGATTTTTACACACGACCCCACACTTTAGGTCAATGATGTGACAAAAAAAGGAACTCTATGATAGTCTTTTTATTTGGTTTACCCGGAGTAGGGAAAACCTACATTGGTCAACTCATGGAACAAGAGTCTGGAGCATGTTATTGGGATGGCGACGAGGCTTTAACTGACGAAATGAAACGGGCAGTCCGCGAGGAACAACCCTTCACACGTGAAATGACAGCCCAACTAAGCACAACAATCGCTAATAAAATAAAAGAACTCAAGAAAAACAACCCATTAATCATTGTATCTCAGGCCATGCTACGTGAATCCGACAGACAATGGTTTCTTGCTGAATTCGATGATCTGCATTTTATTTATGTCCGCTGCGAACAGAAACAAACCAGTATGCGAATCGCAAAGCGTGATGATTTCGTTACAGTGTCCTATTTTGAAAAGCTGATTCATGCTTTCGAACCCCATCGTAAAGACGCAGAATCCTATCCAACCATTGATAATTATAAAAAGACCGATGAGGAACTCATCACATCCTTCAATCAATTAATAAACATACCAGCTAAGTCTGGATGGCAGCTGGAGTTCTTTGCCGAGGGATTAGATCAAAAAAGGGAATTAATACATCCTGAGGTTTCTGCAGTAAATAAAGCGTAATGACTTAATAAAATAAACCAAACAACTCATAATAGAATAATTCAGGCTGTAAAGAAGCATGAGGATAATGACATGATTTCATTGAGTGATTTCACCCAAATACAGTTTATTAGCGCAATAACACTGGCCATTATTTACAGTTCTTTATTACTCCTTGAATACAAAAAGCCCCTAAGAAAACCAGTCAGACGATTAATGGATCGCTGGATTGTTAACTTTTCCTTCACCATTCTGGTTTATTTTAGTGCCAAAATATTTATTGTCCCAGCAGTGCAATTCACAATCAACCTTACCCTGTCTCATGACTTTGGGTTGTTGTCTTTGTTCCCTTCCAATACCCTGATCCAATTTTTATTAGGATTTATGTTAATGGATTTAACGTTTTATTATTGGCATAGACTCAATCATGAAATCCCCTTGTTATGGAGATTTCATAATGTTCATCATGCCGATCCGGATTTGGATGTAACCACATCCATGCGCTTTCATGTGGTTGAAATTGCCTACTCCAGTGCATTCAGATTAGTTCAGTTAACCTTTATTGGCATCGATCCTCTGACATTCCTATTTTATGAATTTATTTTTCAGGCCAGCACCTATTTTCAACACAGCAATACACGCCTTCCTTTAAGCCTTGAGCAAGTACTGAATAAAGTGATTGTCACGCCAAGAATGCATGGCATCCATCATTCAAACTATATGGATGAAACAAACCGTAATTATGGGGTGGTATTTTCTTTTTGGGATAGACTGCATAAGACTATAAAACTGAATGTGTTTCAGAATTCAATTACCATCGGGGTTCCAGCTTACCTGCAGAAAAAGGACAATAAAATCATTAACTTGTTGCTCATGCCTTTTATTGCTCAACGTTCTTACTGGCGTTTAAATAATAAATCCTATCTAAACCGACCTGCTGAACAGTTAAATAAAAATACGGGGCAGCTATCAGAATGAATTAAAATCCAATCATGGCTACCCAATATCCATTCAAATCGTTGGGCTTCTTAACATCAAAGCAGCCAGCCTACTCTTTGTCGCGCTGATGAAATAAATAATACAATCCAGGTAAGACCAACAAAGTCAGACAAGTCGAAGAGATAATGCCTCCAATGACAACAGTTGCCAGAGGTCTTTGAACTTCGGCTCCCGTCCCAGTCGCTAAAGCCATAGGAACAAAACCCAGGGAAGCCACCAGGGCAGTCATCAATACGGGACGTAATCGGGAGATTGAACCCTGCAGGATTGCCGTCTCCAAACCAAGATGCTTCTGTTCACGTAATTTAGTAATAAACGTTATCATGACCTGACCATTTAAAACCGCCACCCCAGACAAAGCAATAAAACCAACCCCGGCTGAAATAGATAACGGAATACCTCGTAATAACAAGGCAAACACTCCTCCGGTTAGTGCCATTGGAATACCGGAATAAACCAACAAAGCATCCCGTGCACTGCCAAAGCTCATAAAAAGCAAAAAGTAAATGACCAGCAAAGTGACCGGGATTACCAGAGCCAATCGTTGTGATGCTGATTCCATCTGCTCAAACTGACCGCCCCAGACTATCCAATAACCACTTGGTATTTTGACGTTCTGTTCCACACTCAATTGTGCTTCATTAACAAAAGAACTTAAATCCCGATCCCGCACATTAACGCTAACAACCACACGCCGTTTTCCATTTTCACGGCTGATTTGATTGGGACCCTCACTACGTATTAATGCCGCTACTTCGCTAAGCGGAATAAAATGACGCTCTCCATCCTTGGCAAGAGGTAAGGGGATGAGTATTCTGCGCAACACCTGGGGATCCGTTCGTAATTGTTCAGGAAGACGCACCACTAAATCAAATCGCTTGTCCCCTTCAAACAGTTCGCCACCTTTTTTACCACCAATCGCGATGGCAATAGCATCCTGTACGTCAGCAATCTGTAATCCATATCGCGATAACGCATTTCGATTGATTGCCACGGTAAAAAGAGGCAATCCATCCACTTGTTCCACTTTAATATCCGCAGAGCCCGGTATTTTTTTTAATTGCTCGCTAATAGACTCGGCAATCGCCGTTAAAGTGCTCATGTTATCGCCAAAAATCTTTACTGCAACATCACTGCGCACACCGGAAATCAACTCATTAAAACGCATTTGGATGGGTTGGGTAAACTCATAATTATTGCCAGGTATTTCCTTCACGCCCTGTTCAATTTCCTGCACCAGTTGTTGCTTGCTTTTTTTAGGATTAGGCCATTGACTCCGAGGTTTCATAATAATGAAGGTATCTGCAACATTTGGGGGCATAGGATCAGTAGCAATTTCAGCTGTTCCTATTTTAGAGAATACACGCTCTACCTCAGGGAATTGATTGATCTTTTCCTCAACAAGATGTTGCATGGTAATGGCCTGCTCCAATCCGGTCCCCGGAATACGCATGGCATGCATGGCAATATCCCCTTCATCCAGGCTGGGAATAAACTCCCCTCCTAAATGAAAGGTCAGCATCAGACTCACGACCACCAGCATCAGTGCTGAAATCAGTACCTTAACTCGCTCACGGATACAGACAGCTAATATTTGTTCATATCCTTTTGTTAAGTAATGTACCAAAATATTGTCTTTTTCCTGAACCCTGCCCCTGAGAAAAATCGCAATAGCTGCCGGAACAAAAGTAAGGGCAAACACCATGGAGGCCAACAGTGCGATAATCACCGTTTCCGCCATAGGCAAAAACATTTTCCCCTCAACACCAGTCAAGGTAAGAATAGGCAAGTACACTACAGTAATGATAAATACCCCAAAAATACTGGGGCGAATGACTTCAGTGGTCGCCTCAGCAATCACCTGCAGACGTTCTTCCAAATTAAGAACGCGTTGAAGCTCTTGCTGGGCATGACCTAAATGCTTGATGCAATTCTCAACAATGATCACCGCTCCATCAACGATTAAACCAAAATCAAGAGCGCCAAGACTCATTAAATTGGCACTGATCTTATTACTGACCATTCCGCTAATGGTTAATAACATGGATAAAGGAATAACCATCGCCGTAATCAAAGCAGCTCTTATATTACCGAGAAAAAGAAATAAAACGATGCACACCAGCAAAGCACCTTCAAGTAAATTATTTTTTACTGTGTTAATCGTCGCGTTGACCAGTGTTGTGCGATTATAAACAGGCAGGGCCTCGACTCCATCAGGCAAGGAGTTATTAATCAAGGTCAATTGCTTTGCCACACGCTGGGCTACAGTCCTGCTGTTTTCCCCCATCAGCATAAAGACGGTACCAAGAACCACTTCTTTAGCATTTTGTGTTGCAGCACCGGTTCGCAATTCCCTACCCTGTTTTACCTCAGCCACATCAAGTATACGAACGGGTGTGCCTTCGAAACTCTCAATGACTATATTATTAATATCATCCAGATTTTGAACCTGGCCGGGTACTCGAATAAGGTATTGCTCCCCATTTCGCTCAATATACCCTGCACCTATATTGGCATTATTACGCTCCAAAGCAGTTATCAACTCTTTTAAGCCAAGATGATAACGCACCAGTTTTCCTGGATCAGGGGTAATATGAATTTGCTTTGTATATCCACCAACCGTATTGACCTCAGCTACACCGGGAACATTTCTAAGTTGCGGTTTGATGATCCAGTCCTGGATGGTGCGCAGTTCAGTAGAACTGAATTGTTTACTGGCTGGAGTCCCAGGTTTGTTATTCACGGTATACATGAATATTTCACCTAATCCGGTAGAAATAGGACCTAATTTGGTTTCTGCTTCAGGAGGTAACTTGTTTTTAACTTCCTGAAGTCGTTCATTGATCAGCTGGCGGGCAAAATATATATTAGTGCCCTCCTTAAAAACTACCGTGACTTGTGAGAGACCATAACGGGATAAAGAGCGGGTGTAGTCAAGATTCGGGATACCGCTCATGGCAATTTCAATCGGAAAAGTAATCCGCTGTTCCACTTCCAGTGGAGTATACCCTATAGCTTCGGTATTGATTTGAACTTGAACGTTGGTAATATCAGGAACAGCATCAATTGGAAGTTGCTGAAAATTATAAACCCCAAGTCCGGCAATAATCAGAGTAAACAACAAAACCAGCCATCGGTGCTTCAGGGAAAAATGTATGATGCGTTCGAGCATTCTGGCTCCTTAATGATCGTGGACTGCGCCTTCCTTTCCAATTTCCGCCTTGAGGAAGAAACTGTTGTCACTAACATAGTATTGTCCTGGTTCAAGACCTGACTTTATTTCTACCCATTGCTCATCTTCCTCACCGAGAACTACAGGTGTCGCTTCAAAAAAATCACCTTGCTGAACAAAAACCACATCTTTATCCTGCATTCGTTGTAATGCCGTATGAGGCACTGCAACCGAAACTGTTTTTTTCTCAATCGTAATAACCGCATTAACATACATTCCCGGTAACCAGCTACGCTCTGTGTTAGGCAATATGGCTCTAGCCAGTATCGTTTGACTGTCTTCAATGCCTAAAGGAGAAATGTAATTAATAATGCTTTGAGATTGTGGTTTTCCTTCATCGCCGGTAACCAGCACGTTCATTCCTTGTTTGACCAAAGGGGCATCTTTTCGGTAGAGGGTTAGATCTGCCCATACATTGGCCAAATTAGCAATGTCATAAATGGGCTTGTCTCCCTTGGCTAACTCACCTGTAGTAGCATATTTTTGCACGACCGTACCTGAAATTGGGGCAAGAATGGAGTAATTTTGTAAACTCTCATTACTTTCAATGATCACCAATACTTCACCTTTAGTGACTTCATCACCCAGATTTTTGGTAAGCGATTTAATAATACCTGAATAACGAGGATATACAGGTGCCATGGTGTCGCGATTAGGCGTTATTTTGCCAACCACCTTTAATTGTTTTTCCAGGGTGACACTTGCTGCCGGTGCGATTTTAATTTTTGCGGCCTGAAGCAGGGCTGGAACAATTTTGACACGTCCTTCATAACTGGAGTAATTCCAACTGTATTTCTTGCCCTGATAATTTAAAACGACGGTTACATCAAATGAATGAGGCTCCCGAATAGTTTGTTCGCTTTGCAAGAAATCATCAATCGGCTTAAAGGTAACGGTTTCCACTTGATGATTAAAGCGTTTCAGTTGAACTTCCAATTGACTCTGATCTGGAGAAACAAGCACACCATTTTGATAAATATAGGCGCGAAAATGCGGTAACATCGCTTGTTCAAAAAGGCTTAATTCCAATGCAACGGAATCCTGTTCCAATAGACGGCCCCCGTGCTCCCCTTTAACCGTATCCGAAGCCTGATGCCCAGCGTCATCAGCCCAAATGGGACTGCAAACCAGAATCAATAATAGAATGACCCATTTAATCCATTGCATTTTGAATGATGATACGTTCAAGTGTTCTCCTTAATAACTATCAAGGCCTAAAAGGCCGACTATAGTCAATAACGCTTTATGATAATCTGCATGAGCCTGTTGGTAATGGCGCTCTTCATCGAACAAGGCATTCAATGCCGTACTTAGCTCGATATAAGTGTAGCGTCCCATTTGATATCCTTCCTTGGCTACCTGCAGAGATTTACGTGCCAAGGGCAACAGTGAATCAGTCACCAGATTGACTTCAAATAGTCCTTGTTCTGCCCGCAAATAAGCCGTATACACGTTTTGTCTTAATTCAAGTTGGGCTCCCTTCAGATCATGCAGTGCTTGAGTAAATTCTGCTTCCGCAGAATAAATTTTACCCTGATTCCGGTTATGAATGGGTAATTGCGAGGATGCTGAAAAAACCGCGGCATTACTCCCGTCATCTGAAAAATGGCGTCCGCCCAATTGAATATTTAAATCAGGCCATACATCTTTTTTAACGGAGAGAATTGCCGCACGTTTTGCTTTAACAAGAAGTTGTTTCTCAATTAACTGAGGACTTTGCGGCAATTTTTTATCCAGTTGCGGCCATGTCCAATGAGTATGTTGTAATCCTTCATCCGTCAATTTTTTATCCACCCGTAACTCGCTTCCTAAATACCGGGCTAAACGGGCACGTTGCATTAATGCATCACGACCTGCTTTCATTTTTTGAATACGTGCTTCCCCCAAACGAACCTCCGCCAGGCGTAAATCAAGTACGGCCCCTGCACCTGCTTCAACACGTCGCTGAATGGCCGAGACAATATCAGCATTCACCTGAACTAATTTTTTGGTAACTAAATGCCATTGATCCGCATACAAAGCATCAATGTAGGCAATTCCTACTGCGTTAAAAAGTTGAAATTTATTGAGTTTGATGCGTGCCAGTGAAGCCAGGTAATCGGCATAAGTTAATTTTTGCAAGTACTTTAAACGATGTCCCAATGGAATAGGTTGAGTGACGGATAAGGTTGTCTCGGCGGACTCATAACCGGAGTACTGGCCTGATCCACCCATATTTTCAGATGTAAAAGATAATTGAGGATTAGGATACAATTTACTCTGAATAAACCGCCCTTTCATAGCATTGGCATTATCCATCTCGGCCTGTAATTCAGGGTTATTTTGATAAGCAAGAGTTAAGGCTTGTTTAAAAGTCAAAGTCGAACTCGCGTGAATACTCTGAAACATCAGACTGAATAAAAACATCATGACATATAATAAAATGCGCATTCCCTGTCCTATAACCGTAACCCATTAAATCAAATAACAACCTAATTCAGAGTTTGAAACCTTACTTAGCTAAAATATATAGTTTCATATTATCATCCGGTTGCCTATACCCAAAAAGCCAATATCACCGTCTTATACCCTCAAATAGTGGTTAATCCAGAACCCAATTTATGGTATCGTATGCAACTCACAGCAAGCTCCAATAAAATGACTGGCAAATAACGTGTTAAAAAACCTGTTTCATATAAAAAATTGGCAATCAAAATATCATTGGAAAATAGCATTAGCCGCCCTTTTCGCCACGTGCATCCTTTTTTTTATTGGCAGACAGTTCATTCATTACGGAAAACAAACACCAGTGCCACCGAATAAACTGGTTGAAGTTGAAACCGTCACCTCACAAAAACTGCAACAAAGTATACGTCTATTAGGTACCCTGCACCCCAAGCATACGACCGTATTAGTTTCCAAAGGGAACGGAATGCTGGATGAACTGATCCCTACTGGCCAAAAGGTAAAAAAAGGGACATTAATCGCCAAAATTGATAACCCCGAAGTTGAAAAAAATTTAAACCTGTCAATCAGCACCGAAGCCTTGGCTAAATCGCAATTGGATCGGTTTAAACCCTTACTGAAGACTAAATTTGTAAGCCCAAAGGAAGTTGAAGAGAAAAAACAGGCCTGGCTGGATGCTCAAAAAGAATTATCAAAAGCCAAAATTGAACTGGATAACCTGCGTTTCTATGCTCCTTTCGATGGAATCATAGGAGCCTATAAAAAACGGGAAGGATCAGAAGTCACTATTGGGGAAGCTGTCGTTTCCATTTATGATCCCAGCTCCCTGGTTGTCGATTTTGATATCCCCTGCAGCAATCTGACTGAAATCCATGAAGGACAACCAGTACGAATTTTTGGCAAAGAATACCCGTTATCCCACTTTCAGAGAATGATTGATGAAACCACGCATATGTGTCCTGCAGACGTTGATATTCAATGCGATAATTGCCTTGTTGGTGCAACAATCAACGTTGACTTGATTGTTGCAGAAAAGAGCAACACCATTGTCATCCCAACTCAAGCCCTGTTTCTCAGAAACAGCCAACCCTTCGTCTACATAGTAGAAAAGGATAAAGTGGTTCTGTTGCCTGTAAAAACAGGTCTGCAACAAGAAAATACCATAGAAATTACTGAGGGATTAAAAATAGGACAACAACTAATCATTAAAGGACAGGATCGACTCTATTCCGAAATGACGGTAGAGATCCATCAACCCTCCTCTGAAGCAAGCCACAGCTGATAACCTATGAAATTAACCGACTATTTCATTAAACATCCCGTTTCTGCAATCATCCTGAACAGTATGATGGTTATTATCGGGTTATTGTGTTTATATAATTTATCCATCAGAGAATATCCTGATATCAGTTTTCCAACTATTACTGTTTATGCTTCTTATCCTAACGCCAGCCCTGACTTGGTTGAAAGTTCGGTAACCAACATCCTTGAAGACCGATTGGCAGGAATTGAAGGCCTGGAAACCATCACATCAAAATCCAATGCGGGAAGTGCCCAGATTACATTGCTGTTCCGTGCAGGAACTTCCATGGACAGAGCGTTGAGTGCTACTCAGGATGCTGTAGGGTTAGCAAAATCACTTTTACCCTCTGAAGTAAAACCTCCCTATGTACAACGTCAAAGAAAATCGACAGGATTACCCTTTATTGGCGTTTCATTAGAATCCTCAACGCGTGGATTTGGTGAATTAACTCATTACGCGAATCTCAATCTCAAAAATGCGTTCCGAAGCGTACCGGGCGTCGCATCAGTTGACGTCTGGGGACAGCCCTATACCTACACCATCAGCCTGGAACCGGATAAACTGTATTCCTTTGGAGTCAATGTTGATGAAGTAGTCAGTTCACTAGCCAATAGCCGCATTTCACTTCCAGCAGGAAATTACCAAAATAAAATTCCCAGCACCCTGCAATCAGAACCCCAAAGTAAGGAAGAGTACGAAAATCTGTTAATAAAAACGACGAATAAAAATCCCATATTTTTAAAATCCGTTGCCAAGGTAGCACTTGAAACGGATACGAGCCAGGTACGGATTCGAGTAAATGGCCATACTGGCCTGGTACTGTCCATCAACAGAGCGAATGACGCCAACCCAATTGAAGTTTCCAGGAACATTCGCCAACTGCTTAAAGAATTACAACAGGGTCTACCTAATGATCTGAAAGCAGATGTCATCATTGATCAATCGGATTTTATTAATGCCTCAATAAAAAACATTCGCTCGTCAATCACCGAAGCAATACTGCTGGTCCTGATCATCGTCTTTTTATTTTTACGCAATATACGTGCGACGATCATCCCTTTAGTAACCATCCCGATTTCGCTACTGGGTTCATTACTGTTTCTCAAAATATTTGGCTTCTCTATTAATCTGATGACTTTATTGGCCATGGTGCTGGCGATTGGTTTGGTGGTTGATGATGCCATTATCGTTTTAGAAAATATCTGGCGTCATATTGAAAAAGGATTATCCCCTTTTGAAGCAGCCCTAAAAGGAGCAAAGGAAATCGGATTTGCAATCGTTGCAATGACCTGCACTTTGGCAAGTGTGTATCTGCCTATTGCCTTTATTCAAGGAATGTTGGGGCAACTGTTCATTGAATTTGCTGTGGCTCTCGCAGGCAGCGTCATTATCTCAGGGATCGTTGCACTCACCCTGTCACCCCTGATGTGTGCCCGTTTATTAAAAAGCGACTCCAAAAACTGGTTTCCCCAGGTGGACTATGCACTGGAACATCTGGCTCAAAATTATGCAAAAGCACTTAAGTTCGTTTTTAATCATCAGAAAATCACACTCTCAGCAGCACTATTTTCTATTCTTGCAAGCATTGGTTTGTATCAGATGATTAGTCATGAAACCGCTCCCAAAGAAGATCGGGGACTGATTGGTGTTTATACTGCCCCCGTATCCGGAGAGGACATCAATGAACTGGATAAGAAAATAATCGACATAGAAAAAACCTTGAATAAAGTACCGGAATCAGATAAAAAACTGACCTTTATAGGCGATTGGGGAGCCAGCGTAGTTCTTCCACTAAAGCCTCATTCACAGAGAAAACGTTCTGCAACTCAGATTGTTGATGAACTAAAACCTTCGTTTAACCGATTCCCCTCAGTCGATCCTGATGTATGGAGCTGGGATACTGGCTTACCGGGAATTGATAACGCAGGAAGCGGCTCAGCATTGACTCTGGTTATTTCAAGCCCGGATAGTTACAAAGAGCTTTTTAACCAGATTGAACAGCTCAAAGCAACATTAGATGCCAGCAAAAAATTTGAATCAACCCAATTTGATCTTCGCCTGGATACTATGGGCTACTCTATTGAACTGGATCACAATCAGATCGCCAGGCTGGGACTCTCACCCAATCAGGTTGCCAAAACAATAGAAGTCTTTTTTAGTGGAGATAAATCACTGAATTTTGAACAAAATGGAGTGCTTTATAATATGTCGATTAAAGGCAGCACCTCTCCATGGACGCTTAATGAACTCTATCTGACTACTAATGAAGGGAAACGGGTTTCCCTGGGAGCTATTACTCAAATGAAGCCCAAAGCGCAACCAGCCACTCTGGATCATTATCAACAGATGCGCTCAACTACCCTGCGTGTGCAATTACATCCAAAAGACTCTATGGCAAAGAGTATTGATTACCTTTGGAAAACAGCCAAAGAACAATTACCGCAACATTATAAGCTTACTTGGACAGGAGCTGCCAAAATTTTTTTTGAGTCATCTAATGCCATGCTGTTTTTATTATTATTATCCCTGGCATTTATCTACGCCATATTATCGACTCAATTCCAAAACTTCATCGACCCCTTGATTATTCTGTTTACTGTTCCTTTAGCCTGTTCAGGGGCTTTGCTGTGCACCTATCTATTAGGGCAATCACTTAATATCTACACCCAGGTAGGTTTGATTACCTTAATCGGATTAATCAGTAAACACGGTATTTTAATGGTGGAGTTTGCTAATAAGTTACATCAGGAAGGTAATTCATTTGCAGAATCCATTCAAAAAGCAGCGATTTTGCGATTAAGACCCATCTTAATGACTACTGGAGCTATGGTTTTTGGTGCTATTCCTCTGGTTTTATCTCATGACGCCGGATCAGAATCACGCCATGCAATCGGAGCCGTTTTAATCGGTGGTTTATGTCTTGGCACCCTGTTTACTCTTTTTGTATTGCCTACAGTGTATACCCTGATTAAAACCATTCCAGCAAAATCGCGTTAACAAGCATACATGGAACTTAATCGAGATGATTAAGGTGTGATGATGAAATAATTCGGGTCAAATTGGTAGCAAGTCCAGTACAGCATAGACCCCTTAATTTCGGCAGTTATGATTTTCTTATTTAATGCTCTAAGCTCTGGTTGCTCTGCCAGATAACACACATGTTTTACATTATCTAAAATGACAAAATTACCCTCGGAGCTAGTCTGATAATAGTCTGGAACTATATAAATGGATCCAGGATTCTCCAGGTACACAGGATTGCCTCTAACAGGTAATTTATGAGATTGGGTAGAGTTACTGGCAAAAGCTGACAGACCACATAACATGAGCATTACGTTCAAACCAAGATACATGCTTCCTTTCATGCCCCGCCTCCCATAATCCCTGGATGCATCACGTGAAATACGTCAGGACGACCTAATGAGCCAGATGAACCCAGATAGAACCCAAGATTACAGCACACGTCTCACTCGAGTTTCCTGAAAACAATAATCCCATAACCACAATTATTCATTATGACTAAAGACTAGACTCAAAGTGACATTTTAGCAAAAAAATTCTCTGTGCATGAAAAAAAACCTGTCTTGCCCACGCAGGCATGACTCCTTACAAGACAAAAGAATTATATTGCTCTTATTAATGCAATAAAATCATCCTTCATTTTGTAAAGCAGGCAATTAGTTTTAATCTTCTCTATATAGCCCAAATGCTCCAGACGATCCACGACACAAAGAACCTCATCCGTTAGATCGTATCTCAAACGAGGAATCTGAGTATTCAATATAGCCAGCGGATCCACAACAAAAAATTCCCTTATGTTTTGATGTTCCGGATTATTCATGTCCTTTTTTATCTGACTTATAAAGTGAGGGTAATCCTTGCCCAGTTGCTCCCATTCCAATCGTATATTTTTATTGTCTTCAACATTTTGTCTTTTAACAATCAAGTTTTGCAATAGGTATTTTCCTGCTATACCAGCAAGACAACCCACAAATAAACCCGTTACAAATGACAAATCCATAGTGATGATTTAACCGTACAAAATCATCATTATATCAGGCAAAAATAGAGCAGTCTGCATTAAAATAGAATTCAGAAGGGATTGTTAGCTACTTTATCGATCTCTTGCTTAAATAAACAGGAACTCATCGTACCCATTTTAAAGTCTGATCTCGAATCCGCTATAGCCAAAGTTTAAGAGTATCAGGACGTTTCATTTTGATTGGGCATCAAGTTCTTTTCGTTTCAATAAAATACATTCTGGATTCATATTACTTGAAAAAGCAATCTTGATAGGGAAAAAACACTGAACCCTTTTTCTTGATCTTCACGTACAGTGCTTATTTTATGTGCTAAATTTAAAGTATCCTTTACTCAGGAACGTTCATCATGTCAAAAAAATTTATATGGATACTTTTAGGACTGAGTTTAGTGCCATTTCAAGCGGTATTCGCTTCTGAATTGGAAGATCAGGAACTCTGCGTTCAACAAACGGTGCAAGCCTGCATGGCACAGTGTGAAAAATCGAATGATCTTGCCTGTTCAGATGCATGTCAGCAAAACGCTGAAAATCAATGTATTGAAGCAGGGGAATAATAAAGGCATCCAGCCTATTGCAGAACAGATTCGGATCGCATAAGTTATTACAGAATTTTTTCTTTGTTAAAAAATTAAAACCGATTTTGAAAGAATCAACACACCTTGTTTTATTCTAAAAAGTCAACTGAATAACACTCAAACATTGCTTGCTTTGTTTAAACGACTTGGATATGATTTATATCGTGATTGTTGAAATATTGGCACCATAGTGTTAAAATTGCACAATTATAAAGGGGATGTCTCTAAAAATACTAGCAATGAAATGAGGATCTTTTCATGTCGTTAAATGAATCCGCAGCAATAGTATCACCTATATCAGAAAATAAAGTTTCAGAGTGGAGAAAACAAGATACAGTTTGGATGTTAAGTCTTTACGGTACAGCGATTGGCGCAGGAACACTCTTTCTGCCTATAGATGCAGGACTTAATGGGATTGTACCTCTAATCATTATGGCCTTGCTGGCATTCCCAATGACCTACTACTCGCACCGTGCCTTATGCCGCTTTGTACTATCCGGATCATCACCACACAATGACATCACTGAGGTAGTAGAGGAGCACTTCGGTACCTTCGCAGGCCGGATGTTAACCGCGTTATATTTCTTTGCCATTTACCCCATTTTATTAATGTACAGCGTGGCAATAACGAACACGACAGAAAGCTTCATCGTGAATCAGCTCGGACTCAATGCTCCGCCCAGAGCACTTCTGGCTATCGTACTCATACTGGCATTAATGGGAATAGTACGTTTCGGTCAGGAAATCATTGTAAAATCAATGTCATTAATGGTGTATCCTTTCGCAACCATCTTACTGCTCCTGTCACTTTATTTAATTCCCAATTGGAACAATGCCATATTACAACAAAGCAACTCTTTGCAGGCTAATGGCGGGCATGGATTATTAATGACATTATGGCTGATCATTCCCGTAATGGTGTTTTCCTTTAATCATTCCCCCATAATCTCTTCCTTTGCTGTCAGTCAAAAGCAGCAATACGGTAATCAGGCAGACAAACAAAGCTCATTAATTATGAAATACAGCCATTTACTCATGGTTTTTTCAGTCATGTTCTTTGTATTTAGTTGTGTTTTTAGTCTGTCACCTCAGGATTTAATGCAGGCAAAACAACAAAACATCTCGATTTTGTCCTATCTGGCCAATCATTTTAATACTCCCATCATTGCATACATAGCCCCGGTTATTGCGTTTATTGCGATTTCAAAATCCTTTCTTGGTCACTATCTTGGTGCTAAAGAAGGCATGAGCAGCATTGTCGTAAAAACCCTGAAGTCATCTGGAAAAACGATCAGTAAAAGCGCGTTGCAACGAGTCATTGAAGTATTCATGATACTGACCTGCTGGATCGTCGCTACAATTAATCCTAATATTCTGAAAATGATAGAGACATTGGGAGGACCGGTCATTGCAGTTCTGCTGTTCATCATGCCAATGTATGCCATTGCCCGAGTTCCTGCGATGAAAAAATACAGTAATCAAATCAGTAATGTATTTATAACCATCATGGGGTTTATCTCCATCTCCGCAATCATTTATGGGCTTATTTAGGATGAGTTGACTTCCGGGATAACCGGGTGACACCTCAAACACAATGCATGTCGTTCCCGCGTAAGCGCACAAGTGTCAGGGGAAATTGAGCTTCTTTCGATCAAATCTCCTCTCCACCGCACGTAGCTCGGGGGAGAGGGTTGAGGAACACACGATTTACGTAATCTTCAACCCTGAATGCACAACTTCTGAAGGCTGCTCAGTTGCAGGAGCGTTACAAAAGAAAGAAAAGCAATTAAACCCATTAGGCTTAAATCGCTTTAACTCATGATCAATGATGCTGTTCAGTTCACCTTGAGTACTGGTCCACCCAAATAACCCTCTGATTTGTCGGATGATCCATAATCTGCTTCGTAACTGACGAATGTATTGCAGTCCCGCACACTCCAATTGCGGTGAACGCCCATTTATATCTTTTTTTAACTGAGTCAGTATTTGTTTAAACTCAGGGTTTGCTCTATTTTCTTTCGTGTATCTGGTAACACATTGTATCGCTAAATTCTTTTTATTCTTTAAACAAAAACGGTGATCTTCACCAATGTCCCTGAGAATGTCTTTGAATTGATCATAAGTTTGTACTTGTGTAACCCTGTCCAGATAAGCTGTGGCAAATTTATACTGTTCAACCTTCTCCAATTGATTAAATAATTTAAATTCTTTTGATTGTGACGCACCATGTTCCAGTAAATGCCGCATGGTAAAGCGAAGATCCTGACGAACATCTGCAGGATGAGCTTCAGCTGAAGGTATTCTCTCGAGGGCACAATCCAGGGGAGTTTGCCCTTTATTATTTTTTTTATTAATTAAATGCCCGTACTTTTGCAAAGTTTCTTCATAACGATAATCACCAAGCTTGATAGCAATATGAAGGGGAGTATCGCCGTCATCTATTCCACCATCAGGAGCACATAACTGCTGATGTATTTGCATGGTCTGTTTTATCTGCTCAACAATCAATTGATTATCGTGCCCATGATCTCGTAATATTTCGTTGATTAAAGCATTGTTCTCATCTGCAGTTAAATCGACGAGAAAATGACGAAATTCTTTTATTGAAAAAAGCACTGATCTTAACTGAGCCTGTCTTGCTGCCGTTGCCTGAGTAAATAATGCGATTCGCGCCCTGTCACAGGAATTACTAGCATCCAGACACTCATTTAAAGCGCGCACAATTAATTCATCGGGCAATAAAATATGCTTATAAAACGACAGCCATTTTGCTTTTTTAAACTCAGGTAAATCCTTTAATCGAGAGAACGACTCAACTTCAGCTTGATTGTGATACTCTTTATTGTTCCATGGATTTGGAAAAAAACTGAGTTTGGTGGGCCAGTAGGAATTAGCAGAATCTCTGATATTGGGAAAATTCAACAAGTCTTTTGCCGTAATATTAAATGCATTATCGCTATTCATCCAATGCGATGGTCTTGCAAAAAAATAAGACATAATGCTATCGGCAAACATTAAATCATGATCGATTTTAAAAAAAACAACCTTGGGCTTGCCATCATGCTCTACCAGATAAAAACCAAAATTTCCTTTATGCAGATCATCCTCTTCCAAAGTGAACGAGCTAGCGAATATGCTGGCTAAAGAAGCATAATCAATACGAACGGAACCAGACTTCTCTGCCTTCAAAAGTGATTTGAAGAAAGCTGGTGGTAATTGATCGAGAAAATAAAGCGGAATCTTCTCTGCAGAACGTACGGTTTTTTTCTTCAATTCCTTGATTGAAACCGAGTGTTTCAAAGAATAAAAAGAGTGATTTAACCCTTCGTTTTTTTCTACAATATAGCAAAGGTGCTCAATTCCCAATCCGACAATATGATTAGAATCATCCACTACCAATTTTTGATCAGGAATCGAATTCCCGAACATAAACAAGCGAGCCAGTTTGCTAAAAGCGATTTCCAGTTGTGAATACTGAGGATTATTGAATTTATTTTTTTTAAAAATAATCCTTATCGGCTTCCCACCTCTACCAGGAGGAATATGGCTTGCGTCCGGATAGGTTTCATGCCCGGAATGGAACGGCTTTCCGAGTTTAATATCATTAATATTATAAAATGAAACCATAAGGATACGACTTAAATTAATAGATCATTATTTTACCACACTGTGCAAAATAATCAAAACAAGCGTCTTTATTACAATTTATCCAAATCATCTGGTTGAATCGTCAAATTATCGTCTTTAGAATCAAAGGTCTTTTCTTCATTAAGACGAATTTGTAATCCTACGTTATTTTTAGAATCAGCGTATTTAATAGCACTTTCTTTAGTAATTTTACCGTCTTTATATAAATTGAGTAATGCCTGATCAAAAGTCTGCATCCCCTGCTCAGTGCTTCGAGCCATGACTTCCTTGATTTCCTCAACCTTACCCTTCTCAATCAAATCCGAGATATAGGGTGTATTAATTAATATCTCAACTGCCGCGATGCGTTGGTTGTCAATTCCAGGAACTAATCGCAAAGAAATAATCGCTCGTAAATTCAAAGATAAATCCGTTAAAATCTGTTGTTTAGCGTCTTCAGGAAAAAAATTGATAATCCGATCCAGGGTTTGGTTTGCATTATTGGCATGCAGGGTAGAAATACATAAATGCCCAGTTTCAGCGTAAGCGATGGCATGTTTCATGGAATTACGCTCGCGTATTTCTCCAATCAAAATAACATCTGGCGCTTCCCTCATGGCATTTTTCAGGGCATTATCATAACTTAAAGTATCAATTCCGATTTCACGCTGATCGACTATGGATTTCTTGTGTTCGTGTACAAATTCAATGGGATCTTCTATAGTCAGAATATGCCCTCTGGTCGTTTCATTTCGATGATCAATCATAGCGGCCAAAGTTGTTGATTTCCCCGAGCCAGTAGATCCAACAACCAACACCAGACCGCGAATTTCCTGTACGATCGATTTTAATATCAACGGCAATCTTAACTCTTCTATGGATGGGATCACCCCTTTTATATAACGCACCACCATCGCCACTTCACCCCGTTGACGAAATAAATTGATCCGGAAACGCCCCACACCGTTGATCGATAAAGCCATATTCAACTCCATATTGGCCTCAAATTCCTTTTGTTGCTCATCATTGGTTATCGATAAAACAATTTCCGCCATTTGCTGGCTTTTAATTGCTGCTTGTCCAATCGGAGAGGTCACTCCTTGAATTTTAATATTGGGTGGAGCACCCACACTAAAAAATAAATCCGAAGCCTCTTTATCCACCATCAATTTGAAAAAAGGAGTAATATCCATATTGTTTAAGCTCAACTTTTTAATTTTTATATAATTTAGTTTAGTCAAATCTTATGATTATGCGAATTCTGTCAGGATTTACGAACAACACGTAATTTCATGATTAAAAATAAGGACTCTTACCTTCTTCAGGATGACGAATAAAAAGTGAGGTAATTTCTACAAAAAGATAGGAATCGAGCACTGCGCGACCTCATTGTAAAGGCCCGCCCCCACGCTGAGCGCGGAGGCGAGGGCAGCTGGTTCTTTAACCTGAGGGCTTTAAGCGAGGTGGCCGACCTTTTTCTTCTGAGCGCAAAACTCATCTCTTGAATGTATTTTGTTCTCCCTGATTGTCCGGATCTTGGAGCCTTAGCGACTCCACGATAAAGAATGAATGGAAACCAATGGGTGCAGAAGTACCGCTATCTGATGATGACGCGGTTAGGGATAGTGCAGAGTCTGAATCGTGATCGGGGCTGGATGAATCTGGACCAAGTTGATTAGCCGTTCGATTTTTAACTTGTTCCAGTATTGCTTTAAGATAACTTAGGGATTCAGTATCTCCTGCGTTTTCGACCAGCGTCAGAACTCTAATGAGATATCCGTACTGAGCAAGTATAACACCAGCTCTTGACTGCTCAGAAAGGCAATCCAACAACTGTACCAGGATATCGGGGCGTTTTTCTGCAATCAGGTGCAGCACAGTATTGCTAGCGTAGTCTTGTGCCAATAAGGCGCCTGCTCTTGCCGCCTCGGGAAGACAATCCAACAACTGTACCAAGAGATCAGGACGATTTCCTGCGATCAGGTGCAGCACGGTATATTCATTTGGGGTCTTTAGCATCACTGCTTCTGCTGCTTCTGCCACTACTGCCTTCGGAAAGTAGTCCTGAAGTTCCAGTAGGTATCTGGTGTTTTCTACGGCATTGTGAAATACAGTATCTACGTTACGCTCCTTCAAAGCGCTTGCTCTTGACGCCTCAGGAAGGTAATCCAACAACTGTACCAGGAGATCAGGACGATTTTGTGCGATCAGGTGCAGCACCGTATTGCCATAGCTGTCTTTCATCATAACGGCATCTAACCTTGCCTCCTCAGGCAGGTAATCCAACAGCTGTTTCAGAACATCTGGGCTGTGGTTTGCCGAGCCGTGCAGTACGGTTTCACCAAATGTGTTTCTTAACGTCAAAGCGCCTGCCAATGCTGGCTTCGAAATAGAATTTATAACCAGTTCCAAGGTTTTGTAATAGCTCGCGGCAAGATGTAGCACGGTATCGCCATTTCCGTCCTGTGCCACTATGGCATCTGTTCTTGCCGGCTCGGGTAGATAATCCAGCAACTGCATCAGGACATCGCGGCATTTAAATGCGGCCAGATGCAATACAGTCATTTTATACATATCCGCTAACCTCAAAGCGTCTGCCACTGCTGCTTTCGGAAGGTAGTCCAGAAGCGCGATTAAGGATCGGGAGTCGTTTGTAGCGTTGTGCAGTAAAGTATTTCTAAATTTATCCTGCTCCATCACGGCGTCTGCCCTTTTAATCTCAGGTAAATAGTCCAGCAACTGTTTCAGGAGATCAGATCGTGATTTTCCTGCGATTAAATGGAGCACAGTAATGCCAACTTGATTCTTTAATGTTATGGCGTCTGCCAATACTTCCTTCGGAAGGTAGTCCAGAAGTGATTGTAAGGTTTCTGGATAGACTGCGGCCAGGTGCAGCAAAGTATTGCCCATTGAGTAGGTTTTTAACACGATTCCGGCTCTGTCTGCCTCCGGCAGACAGTTCAAAACATCTATCAAAAGTTCGTGGTGGCTGCCTGTGATTAGGTACATTACGGTAATCCCAGAATCATTCATTTCCGTGACAGCGTTTGTCCTTGCCGCCTCTGGTAAGCAATTCAGAATCTCTTTAAGAAACCTGGGGTTATTTCTTGCCACCGTGTGTAGCACGGTATCTCCCTTTAATCTCATTCTCATCAAGATGTCTACCCTTAATTGATCGGGCAGGAAGACCAGAATCGCTTTTAAGAATTCAGGGTATTGTGCCGCCAGGTGCACCATGGAAGTGCCTTCGTGGGTTTTTGCCATGACAACTTCAACCCTTTGATGGTCAGGTAATGCCTGAAGAAACCATTGGACAAAAGACAGATGTTGATTCTCGATGGCCACTTGAAGCATGGGGAATTGGTCTTTGAACTTCACGGCGTAAGCTGCGCCTCGGCCCATCAGGGCAGCAGCAAAGACTGTGTTTCCGTACTCTGCAGCAAGATAAAACGGGGTTAACTTATTTCTATTGGTGGCATTGGGATGAAACCCCGGAAGTTCAACAATTTGATGCACTATCGCTGCGGGCATATCCCTAGACGCTGCCAGCAGTAGTGCAACATCAAGGCTGGATGCGGGCGTGATAGTGCCGGGTGTGAGCAGCACTGGAACGGGAGATTCTCCTGTCGATTCACGTGCAGCAACACACTCAATCTGAGCAAGCAGCGCTTCGGGCCAGGAATCTCGTGAAAGCGCATCGCCTGCGGTGTTCTGCTCCTGATTGCATCGGTTGCGGATGAATTCAAGCAGTTTGGGAAGGCACTGTTGAAACAGGAGCGACCAGGTGTCAGCAGGATAGCACAGAGCATGAAGCAGAATGCGGTTTATCTGATAGGGCGTTACTTCCAAAATACCGTCTTCCCCTGCTTTGGCTATCCACTCGTCAAGCATCGCATCCGGCACCCTGATGGCCGGAATGCTGTTGTTTCCTTCGCTGTTTTCCCGAAAGTATAGGTCACAAAGTCGGGCAAAAAGACTGGCACGAGCGGTGATTCCGCTATCACCGCTTGCGGCAAACCAGTTTGCTGCATAATTGCTGATGAAGTCATGATAGGCACCGTTTCGCCACACAGCGAAACCACGCTCAAAGGTGCGCAGGCGTTCTTCTAACCTAACGGTATCTTCAAGCAGGGACGTAAGAGAAAGGTCAGGGTTCTGGAGGCACTGACTATAAACATGAAGCGCACCCACCCAGGCGTCCTTGTTGTCCTCGGGCATGTCGCAGACGTCGAGCAGATTTTTATAGTCTTTATACTGATAAAGCGTATCGTGAAGCCTTAAGACAAGGTAGAGGATACTCAACGGGTCTTTTTCGTTTGCGGAGTTCGCAAGCGCCTCCGGACTGAAGTTTACTCCCTGAAGCCAGGCAAGTGTATCCTCAGCAAGCGGTCGCAGCCCGGTTGCGGTGATGCTGCCCGAACTTAGGGCCAGCGTGTGGCGTTTGGCATGACGTTCAAGAGCCGCAAGGATGGGGATGAAATGACAGGGGATGGATTGCAATCCTGTCTTGCTGCAATACCCGTTGATTTTTTGCATCATCTGCTCATCCGGCGCTATCCCTATTGTGCGAAAACGCTCCAGCACGAAGTCCCGTGCCGTGTCTGAGCCACCGGCTTTTTTTATGGCATTTCGAACAGTACCCGGCATGGTGCCGTATGCCCATGGCAAAAACAGGGACTGAAAATGCTCATTAAAGGTGGAGCGTTCCGCGCCTACCGGGTCTCGCCCGTCGGGAAGATTGATGTTCATCTGCTTTCCAAGCACTTCACGCGCCATGAAATCGAACAGCCCCTGCATGAGGACATCCTCTGCATTCAAAGGCAGGCGCTTGCCTTCATAGCCATCAAGCGCCATGAGCCAGGCATGGCGTATGCCTGTAGAGCAGATGCGCGGTGTGGCTTTCGCCAGCGCATTGTTGATGCGGTCAAATTCCTGAAGGCGCTGCAGCCGCTCATTTTTGGCGGTACTGTGAGGCGGCACCGGCCATCGTTTTTCATCCAAGTCTATCAGTGCCGAGAGAACAACGGCATAGACCTCAGGCAGCGGCAGGTACCATTCAGTAGAAACCGGCTGCCCATTGCGTTCCTCAACCAGAGTAGCCCGGTCAAGTTCTTTGCTCAAGGTGCGTGAACTCAACGTTGCGGCCAGCCAGTCTTTGGTGGGTGTCTCCAGAAAAGATGATTTGACTCGTCCTTCATACCTCGTTCTGACACGACTCATCCGCTCTTGTGCTTTGGTATTGCCGGTCATTTCAATAGTCATCTCGGAGGCGGGTACAACAACCGATGAAGAGGCTGCGGATGAAGAAGACGCGGCAGCAGTAGATGAAGCGGGTTGAGCAGGCGCTTCGCTGTCCGTCTTTCGCAACAGATACCGTGAAGCCAGCCGGATGGCAAGCATGGCTGCTGCATTCGAGGTTACTTTGTTGTGCGTGCTCTGTGCGTCCTGGGCGCTTTCAACGATTGCCTGTGTGAAGTTGTCTGGCATGGGTGATTCCCTGTAATGCATAAATTGGCGAAAATTATATCATAATGACAATATTTCAGTCAAAAACATTTTGGTTATCCCATATAAATGCCTTCTGATGCATCAAAGGATTATAGAACAAATGTATCGCTGCGCGACCCTTGTTTTTAACCCCCTAACCCTCTCCCCCACGCTACGCGCGGAGGCGAGGGGATCTTTAGCCGAAGGACTTTTTTGTTTAAAAAATGACCAACAGCCCTAAGCTTGTGTCACCACAACAGGAAATAAAGGATGATCCATAGGAGATCCGGAAGGTAATTCATCTATCAGCCCGGGAAAATCAGGAGAAGTTATCCATGCTCTTGGTGCGTGAATCATATCGTCCCCTAGAAAACGCACGGAAAACACTCGTCTTCGTTGCTGAGTATTCACTCCTCTTGCCATATGCAAGGTCAGCATATGAAAACAAACCACATCGCCTGGTTCTATATCCCAGCCAATGATTGGAAAATCTTCTCTTGACTGCTCAATATCAGGAAGCTCCTGCAAACTTCCTTCAGGAAACCATTTAGCCTGATTGTCCATAAACGATCTGGGCATTAGCCATGGCCCTAAATGAGAGCCTGCAACAAATTCCAAAGTAGATTCCCTGCTCACCGGATCTACCGGAATCCAAAAGCTGCAATTTTGTTTTCCTGCCACATTATAATAAGGTTGATCCTGGTGCCAGGGTGTGACTTGACGCGTTCCGGGTTCTTTCACCAGCAAATGATCGTGATAAAGCCTCACCTCTTGGCTTTGCATTAGCTGAGCAGCAACAGCGCCAAGTTGGCTTTCAAACAGGATCTTCTGGTAAAAGGGATTACTTTGCCAGGTACAAAAGTCTTCTACAAAAAACCCCGGATCATCCGGCCTGCTCGCGACTTTAGTCCGCGGACTCAAATTGGATAAATTAAGCTCTATGCCCTTTCGTAATGTATTAATTTCATCCTCGGTTAGTAATTGACGCAGGCAAACCGCGCCCTCTCTCTGAAAAGAGTTAATCTCTTCATTCAGTTGAATCCGTCCTGATTCATTACGATTGAACATTACATTTTCTCCAATACATCCCGTAAATATTTAACCGGTTCAATAATCATGGACGACCCTTGTTGTTTGGGAGCATTGGCAAAGGGAACAATTGCTCTCTTGAATCCATGTTTTACTGCTTCTTTTATTCGCTCCTGACCACTCTGTACCGGTCTTATTTCTCCGGCTAAACCGACTTCGCCAAAGATAATGGTTTCACTATCAAAGACCCGATTTCTCAGGCTGGAAACTACTGCAGCCAACAGAGCCAGATCACTACCTGTTTCTGTCACTTTTACGCCGCCCACCACATTAATAAACACATCCTGATCGTAGGTTGCAATACCCCCATGCCGATGCAATACAGCAAGCAAAATTGCCAATCGATTATGTTCCAGACCTGCAGTGACCCGTTTTGCTTGTTGTCCATGTGCCTCATCCACCAGGGCCTGAACCTCAACCAGCATCGGGCGCGACCCCTCCCAAGTCACCATCACCGCACTCCCGGGAGTGGGTTCCGGTTGTCGTGATAAAAAAATAGCCGAGGGATTCGCCACTTCTTTCAAACCTTTATCTGTCATTGCAAACACGCCCAGCTCATTAACCGCTCCGAAGCGATTTTTAATGGCGCGAATCACCCGAAATCTGCTGTCACTTTGACCTTCAAAATAAAGAACACTGTCAACCATATGCTCCAGAACCCTGGGACCTGCCAAAGTACCTTCCTTGGTTACATGCCCCACAAGAAAAACGGCAGTTTGGGTCATTTTGGCAAAACGTACCAATTGAGCAGCCGATTCTCTGACCTGGCTTACTCCTCCTGGAGCCGAGCTGATGGTTTCGGTAAAGATCGTTTGAATGGAGTCGACTACAATAATTCGCGGTTTTTCCTTCTGAGCATGAGCAATTATCGACTCCACCTGAGTCTCAGCCAATAAGCGTAATCCAGCAAGCGGCAAACCCAGTCGCTGGGCTCGCATGGCAACCTGCTGTAAGGATTCTTCACCAGTAACGTATAATACGGTTTCCTGCATGGATAAATTTGCCAAGGTCTGGAGTAACAAAGTCGATTTGCCAATCCCGGGGTCACCCCCGATCAGGACTACAGAGCCATAAACCAAACCACCACCCAATACTCTGTTCAATTCAGATAATCCGCAGTCCATGCGAATCTCTTTATCCATAACCACGTCTTCAACAGCTGTAATCACAGAACGCTGATTAGCCCATTGCCCACTTCGGGAATTTCGGCTCTCAGCTATGATTCCTTCTTCAGCGATTGAATTCCAGGCTCCGCATTGCGTGCATTGTCCAGCCCATTGTTTGAATGTTGCGGCGCATTGATTACAAACAAACTGGGTTTTTATTTTCATTACAGTGAACCTTGATTATTCCATTACGATTAATGTAATCAATGATAACGGATAGTTAAAATAATTGCCTAAGGAATTTTATTCATGGAGCACTATTGGGAGATGGATTAGATGCAACTGAAATCTCGTCGATTACATTCGTATCCTTTGCTTTTTCGTTACTGAATAACGTTGGAAAATGAGCCCCTGAAGAAGGATAAGAAACCTGCTCATCGGGCACAAGCCCGGATGGTTCTTTCGAGACATCTGCCATAACACCTTGTTTATTGTTAACAATATGCACCGATCTCAAATCCTGAACCATGGCCAATACTAGCTGAAAGGGAAAAAACACCATCTGAGCCACAGCGGCTATTGCTCCAAAAGTAAGCGTCACTGGAATAGCGAGAATCAGAATAGGACTTGAAATGAGCGCAAAAAATAGAGAAAAAACACGTACCAGGCCATAATATTTCTCTGGGGCACTCACGTTAAAAAGGGAAAAAAAGAGAGTAAATGGGGATATTGAAAAAAGGACAGTATCTATCATGTCATTTTTGAAGTCAGTATAACTGTGTTCCACTTGACTCATCTTAGGACTCCTTAAAATCAACAGCTCCGAACAACGTTATCGCGAATCTGATTCTATGCCAGCAATTGAAAAGTCACTTTACTGCGTTCAGGATAACGAAATTTTCGGATTTTTTGAGAAATTACCAATTTTGCACAGAAGTGTATCATGCTCTGCGCCAAGATTTGATTATAAATTGTGTTAGCTCACGATTCAAACCATCATCAACACCCAATCCTCACCAATTGAAAGTTGAATCCTCAGCCTAACTCAGTATAATCACTGCATTTCAGGAAATTGAGAACTCTAATGAGTAAAGGCATTAATTTCGAACAATCAATAACCGAGCTCGAAGAAATAGTAAAACAATTGGAAAAAGGCGAACTGTCTCTTGAGGACTCGCTCAAACAATTTGAAAAAGGAATTGGCTTGGCCAGACGATGTCAGGATGTGCTGAATCAGGCAGAACAAAAAATAGAAACTCTTACCGCCTCTCATTCCAGCTCTGAACCTAATCCGGATGAACACACAAGTGATTGAAACCTATATCCAACGTCATGAAAACTGCCTTAAAGAGATTCTGAATGCCACGCACATACCTGCAGATCGGATAGAATCTGCATTGCATTACTCATTATTCCCGGGTGGCAAAAGAATAAGACCTATCATGGTTTATTTAAGCGGTGAACTGCTTGATATCGATATTCAAGTACTTGATGTCATTGCTGCAGCCATAGAATTAACCCATTGCTATTCACTAATCCATGATGATCTTCCTGCTATGGATGATGATGATTTACGCCGAGGAAAACCCAGTTGTCATAAAGCCTATGATGAGGCTACTGCTATTCTGGTTGGCGACGGAATGCAAGCATTGGCAGTTGAAGTTCTATTAACCCATTTACCCGGATTATTAAGTCCCTCACAGATTGTTTCAATTACCAGAACATTAGTGAAAGCCAGTGGTGTAAGCGGTATGGTTAGCGGACAAAGCCTTGATCTGACCGCACTGGCCTCTTCTGCAGTTTCTGAAGAAGAACTTCGAAAAATTCATCTTCTTAAAACAGGACAACTGATCATGGCCTGTTTTGACATGGTATTGGCTGCACAAAATACAACTGACGAACGCATTGCCGCAGCGCTAAAAGATTATGCTCAACACATCGGTCTGGTATTCCAGATGCAAGACGATTATCTGGATCAGTATGCACCAGCTAACCTGCTCGGAAAAGGAAGATCCTCAGATCAGGCCAATCAAAAAACAACCTTTGCTACACTCTATACCCAACAACAACTAAAAGAAAAAATTTCGGAGCATTATCAAATTGCCCTGGATTCACTCCAACTATTTGAAAAAAAAGCAACTGTTTTAATTGATTTAACCAGGCAGCTACACAACCGAAGTAACTTATCCTGATTAACGATTTCGGGGTATGCGAACCAATCCTTGTCCTACCCCGGCGCATTCAAATTTGGAACAAAAATTTTCAACTGCGTGACACATCCCCTAACCTTTGTTAATCCGAATCTGTGATATGGGAAATAAAGTCTCAATGCCCTTATCGGTATTTCGCTGTTCCCCCTTCCAGGCATGCCCATAAACCACTTCATAAGTCAAAGGATACTTACCCGAGTCAGTAATCAGTCCCGCGTAGTTTTTTTCAAATTGTTGCCATGCACTCCGGCCGGTTAAACCGTGATTCCTTTCAGGATTAATATTTCGTACTCCCTGCGCTCTCAGAGCAGCAATTAATTTGGGCAGGGTCTCGTATTGAACGGATAATAATTCCATATCCATTACAGGATCCAGGAAATGTTCTGCCATTAGGCTATCACCAATATCATGCATATCACAAAATTCATTAACATGAGCGTAATGATTCGCTCCGGACCAAGCCATTTTAAGTTCCTTGAATGTGTCTGGCCCCAAAGTCGTAAACATCAGGCAGCCATTAACGTTCATCACCCGATTAATTTCACGAAAGACATGAGCAAGTGGAGCTGCCCAGTGAATTACCTGATTGGTAAACACCAAATCAAACATCCCCGTTGCAAAAGGCATTTGCCTCATATCTGCAGCAACCAAAGACCATCTCCGTCGCCAGCCTTGTTTTTTCCTGGCAAGAGCCAACATACCAGGAACCAGATCAAGTCCAATAATCTGCGCCTTAGGATAGAGCAAGGATAATTCTTTTGAAAACGAGCCAGGACCGCATCCCAAATCAAGTATTCGCTGAGGTGCGATTTTCAAATAGTGCAGACGCTCAAACAAACGCTCCCCAATTTCTTGCTGAACCTTTGCGGCACGCTCATATTCTTCGGCATGTTTGCCAAATGCCTTGCTAATTTCATTTTTGACAGCCATCATAAGACCACGGATAAGTTAATCACAGGAAATCCAACGCTCGTGCGCCAGAAATTGATGAGTATAACACAGAGTTTGCGCCTGCCTTCAATATGCACACTCTGCAACCAATTTCATAAGGGTACTCTTGCAGTATGTACGTTTTGTATTGGTTTGATAAAAGCTTTAGGGCCTGCTTGCACCCATTGTGCATCCCCCCTTCCTGATGAGCATTATCTTATTTGTGGATCATGCATTAAAAAACCGCCACATTACGATAATGCAGTGATTGGATATACTTTTGATGAACCATTACGCAGTCTTATTCATCAATTCAAATACCATAATGGCCTTTATCTTCGTAATTTTTTATGCCATTTAATGCTTAATACCGTACAAAAAACGCAACATATCCCGCAATGTTTAATCCCGGTCCCTATGCATCCCCTCAGAATAAAACAAAGAGGTTTTAACCAGGCAGCTCTTCTGGCGAAAAAATTGGCTCGGAAATTAAACATTCCCTATGATTTAACCAGTTGCCAAAAAAGAATAAATACAGCTCCTCAAGCCAGTCTGGACAAAGAACAACGGCAAAAAAATCTAAGCAAGGCATTTCATGTTACCCCCTTGCCTTATGAGCATGTTGCCATCATTGATGATCTTCTTACTACTGGAAATACCGTCAATGAATTAGCCCTGGTTTTGAAAAAAGCCGGAATTAAAAAAGTGGATGTCTGGTGTTGTGCCAGAACGGTTACTGAGTCGCTATAGGATAAACCTTAATTTGAATGCACTCACATTCCATTCGGATTAATGTAAAAATCGGTTCAAATCATTCATGAGTAGATTAACCAATACTACAGCAAATAAAATGACCATCAATCGATGCAATAAAACTTCCATGGCCACTGAAATCGGTTTTCCGCGAATTTTTTCAATAAGAGCATACAGTAAAGAACCGCCATCCAACCCGGGTACAGGAAATAAATTCACCAATGCAACAGCGCAACTTAAACTGGCTATAAAATAGAAAAACACACCAATCCCCTGCATCAATGACGAAACAGAAGCGGCAAATAAGCCTAAAGGCCCCAGCAGGATGGTAAAAGGAATGCCCCCAGTGACTAATTGTTTAAAGATCATCAAGAATAAATAAAATAAATGCCCCATAGCACTGTTCGCTTGATGAATAGCCTGAACCAATGATGGAGCTTGCATCAATACAACCGGAGCGGATAAATCAGGTTGTATACCAAGACTTGACAGAAGCGATCGCTCATTTCCAGTAAAGTTTATCCCGCTTAAATTCATGGATAATTCCCTGATGTTCTGATTATCAGGCCGTTTCAAGGAAAGTCTCACTTCTTTTTTTCCCCACAAAATGACCAGTTGCATTCCAACATCCTGCCACGATGACGTACTGTAGCCCTCAACAGCGATAAATTGATCGCCGGAGGTTATGCCTGCATGAGCCGCTATGCTATTGGGTTGAACGGATTGGACCAAAGGCAATCGGTAATTCAAACCGATATAAAACACACAAACAAATGCCAACCACGCGGTTAGCAAATTGGCTAAAGCACCTGAAACCAAAATCACAGCACGCTGCCAGATTGGTTTTTTATCAAAACACCAGGCATATTCTTCAGGATTCACCGGGCTTATTCTTGTATTAAGTAATTGAACATAGCCACCCAAGGGCCACATGGCCCATACCCATTCGCAGCCACTAGCGCTTCTCCATTGAATCAAGGGCTTACCAAAACCTATTGATATTTTTTTAATCTGTACGTGAAACATGCGCGCTGCCAACGCATGACCTGCTTCGTGTATCCCCACGACTAATATCAGGGTGAACAGTATGGCGATTAGTGCCATAACCATAGAGAACTCCTGTTGCTTTAATCCATCAATCTATTTAGGGGTATTATCTACCACTAATTGCAACATGGGAATTCCTTTTCTTCCTGCTAACTCATATCCTTTTCTATACACTTCAAATACACGATAAGCTTGATTGGATTCACTATCAATCAGCTCAACTTCATCCCCCTGCTCATCTAATAAGGTGACCGTTAGATGAATTTCACGAAATCCTTCGACATGATAACGTTCCCTGAATAATTGCAATACACGCTCCAAACTCTTCACCGTTTCTTCAGCATTATGCTGACCTTGAAGGATAATATCCATTTGACGCTCCTTTTCAGATGACACACTGTGTGCAAAAAGTGGCTATCATTGTTGGCGGCAAAATAAAAAAGTTCTTTAGAAATGTAAGGATTTTCGCCAGTCTCTACAAATTTGTCTGTTAATCGGTTATAATTAGCCGATTAACATTTTAACAAACCTGACTTACGAATAACCCTGAAACTTCCTGATTAAAATTTCTTTTAGCGAGGATATAGGGCGTTTTTTGCTAGTCCTAACTAAGAATTCAGATTCCATGGTGTTTGTTGCTTGCGGGCTCAACCATAAAACTGCTCCAATAAACGTGCGTGAAAAAGTCGCGTTGCCTCCTGCTATGCAGGATTCATTACTAAACAAACTGGTAAGTCTTCCTGAAATTAATGAAGCCGCTATTTTATCAACATGCAATCGCACTGAAATCTACTGTGACACGGATGATCCCAACGTTATCGCAGGTTGGTTGGCTCATGAACATCACATACCGCAAGATTTACTGACTCCCTTTTTATACCTGCATGAGGGTCATCAGGGAATAAAACATACGCTAAGAGTCGCCAGCGGGCTGGACTCCATGATGATAGGCGAACCGCAAATTCTGGGACAAATGAAACAAGCCTATCACCAGGCATGCCGATTAGGCACCGTTAAATCACAATTAAGACCTGTATTCGAATACATATTCAGCGCCTCCAAAAGAATCCGAACCCACAGTGGCATTGGAGCGAACCCAGTATCGATTGCTTATGCAGCAGTGCAATTGGTTGGTCAATTATTTACAAATTACCGTTCACTACGCGTGTTTTTAATTGGTTCAGGAGAAACCGCTTCATTGGTAGCCAAATACCTACACCAGCAAGGTGTACATCAGTTCATGGTTGCGAGTCGTACCCTGGAACATGCAAAAAAACTTGCCTATGCTTTTGGCGGAAACACTCTGTCTATTGGCGATATTCCTCAATACCTTCCTCAGGCAGATGTCGTTATTTCTGCAACGGCATGCCCGCTTCCATTCATCAATAAAAGTCTGGTGGAGCATGCGATGAAGCAAAGAAATAATGCGCCCATGATTTTTCTGGATTTAGCAGTTCCCAGAGATATTGAAACCAATGTCAACGAATTGGATCGGGTACAACTTTATAATATCGATGATCTGCAAATCATGATAGAAAAAGGGATGAATGAGCGGCGCAATGCAGCCCTTCAGGCGGAACAATTAATTGAAAGTGAACTGGATAACTACATCCGGTGGCATCGTTCATTAAAAGCCAAAGACATCATCTGTGATTATCGCAATCAAATGCAACATTTAGCCCAATTGGAATTAGAACGTGCCCTGAAAAAACTATCTGCAGGACACAGTCAAACCTCTGTTTTAAATGAATTTAGTGAGCGTCTGGTCAATAAGTTAATTCATAACCCTACCAACGGCTTAAGGCAAATAGCCTGGGATGGACGAGAAGATTTGTTGGCTTTGGCACAATACCTCTTTAATACAACAACTTTATGTCAAACACCTTATGAAGAAATCTCTTGAGTTAAAATTACAGCAGATGCTGGAACGCTTTCAGGAAGTCGGACGTTTACTGTCTGAAGCATCCGTAATTGCCGATCAGAATCAGTTTAAATCATTATCCAAAGAATACGCACAGCTCGAACCCGTCGCCCACTGTTATGAGTCTTATATTGAGGCTAAAAATAATTTACTCTCCCTGCAGGAAATGCTTGAAGGTGATGATGAAGAGTTGGCTTCTATGGCAGAAGAAGAGCTGGAAGGTGCAAAACAACTGATTGATGATTTGGACGAACAACTACAATGGCATTTAATTCCTAAAGATCCTGACGATGAACGGAATATTTATCTGGAAGTGCGCGCAGGAACGGGCGGCGATGAGGCTGCAATTTTCGCTGGCGATCTGTATCGGATGTACAGCCGTTATGCAGAAAATCAGGGGTGGCAGCTTGAATTAATCAGTGCCAGCCATGGCGAGCATGGAGGCTATAAAGAAATCATTGCCAGAATCAGCGGCAATGCAGTTTATTCCCAACTAAAATTTGAATCAGGCGCACATCGTGTGCAACGTGTTCCTGAAACCGAATCACAAGGACGAGTACATACCTCTGCCTGCACAGTAGCCATCATGCCTGAGGTTGAGGAAATTGATGAAATTCAAATTAATCCGGATGATTTACGTATTGATACCTACCGCTCATCGGGTGCAGGAGGTCAGCACGTAAACAAAACCGATTCCGCGATTCGAATTACTCACATTCCAACGGGCGTTGTTGTAGAGTGTCAGGATGAACGTTCTCAACATAAAAACCGCGCTAAAGCAATGTCCCTGCTTAAAACACGTTTATTGGATGCAGAGCAAAGCAAACAAAAGAAGGAACAGGCACAAACCCGTAAGTCTTTGGTAGGTTCAGGTGATCGCTCCGAACGTATTCGGACGTATAATTTCCCGCAAGGGCGTCTGACTGATCATCGAATCAATCTGACCATCTACCAACTGAATGATGTAATGGAAGGTAATTTAGCCCTGGTAATCGATTCATTAAAACGCGAATACCATGCAGAATTACTTGCAGAATTAGGCCGACATGATTGATATTCGCACGGCCTTAAACCATGCCGTGCAACAGCTGGAGAAAAACCACGCGGAATCACGTCTGGAAGCAGAGTTCCTGCTAAGCCATGTATTAAATAAAAACAGAGCCTATATTTTCGCCCACCCTGAAGTCTTATTAAGTCCAAATCAATTGGAAACCTACCAACAATTAATAGCGCAACGCGCAGCAGGAACACCAATTGCCTATCTGACAGGCCAACGTGAATTCTGGTCTCTGAATTTAAAAGTCACTCCAGATACCTTAATCCCAAGACATGAAACAGAGCTTCTGGTAGAACTCGCCCTGGATTTAATTCCTGACACCCCCGAAACCTGTATCCTGGATCTGGGTACAGGGAGTGGTGCTATTGCTCTGGCAATTGCCAGTGAAAGACCCAATTGGAAGGTCATCGCCTCCGATTTCAGTAAAGCTGCTCTGACAATTGCCCAGGAAAATGCAGTAGCCCTTGGGATTACTAATGTAACGTTCTATCACTCATCCTGGTTTAGCTCTCTACCCCAACACCATTATCATGCTATTATTTCCAATCCACCCTATATTGCGGAAGAAGATCCTCATTTAAAACAGGGAGATATCAGATTTGAACCACTAAGTGCTTTAGCCAGTGGTCAAGACGGGTTAGCTGATCTACAATACATTATTCAGCACAGTTATGAATGTCTTTTACCCGATGGTTTGCTATTACTTGAACATGGATACGATCAAAAAATACAACTTAACGCTATACTTAACAAATTAGGTTATAAAAATGTTCGGAGTTGGCAGGATATTCAAGGTCATGATAGGGTAAGTGGAGGTTGGCATCCTTAAACTGATAACAGGTAAGATTATTTAGTTGATGATGCTGAAGTTATTTGGTATACCTAGCCATTTTCTGTAAAACTCGCTACAGAGTAACAGTAGGAGACGGAGGCCAAAATGACAGAACAATTAATTGATAAAACCAATGAGAGACTATACAACGTGAAAAACGACGCAATAGGTAGCATGGGAATTGCCCCCTATCAGGAAGCTGATGGGGAAGAATATATGAATGAAAAGCAGCTAGCACATATTGAAAAAATATTGCTGGCTTGGCGTCAATCATTGATGGAAGAAGTTGACCGAACTGTGACGCACATGAAAGACGAAGCAGCCAATTTTCCCGATCCTTCAGACAGAGCAAGTCAGGAAGAGGAATTTAGCATTGAGTTACGTACACGTGACCGGGAGCGCAAACTCATTAAGAAGATAGAGGATGCACTGGAACGATTAAGAAATGACGATTTTGGTTACTGTGAAGCCTGTGGTATTGAAATTGGTCTAAAAAGACTGGAAGCAAGGCCAACAGCAACGTTATGTATCGATTGCAAAACATTATCAGAGATCAAGGAACGACAAAATCAAGGTTCATAAAGACCGTGTTTGCATTGTACTTGCTCAGTTCTAATCCCCAGCGTAGTAGCAGCATTTACTACGCATCTTAAATAAATCAGCACAATTATTCTCTCCGAATTCCCGCGGCTATAACCGCGGGAATTCGAAACCTGGTTTTGCTCACACATCAACCGAATTCCCGAGGCTATAACCGCTGGGATTCGAAACCTGGTTTTGCTCACACATCAACCGAATTCCCGCGGCTATGACCGCGGGATCCATGATGGTGGCATTCAAGTATTAGATCCCGCGGTCTTCGCCGCGGGATTTCGGCTGGGATTTATTTAACGACAGCTACCTAATGCTGA
>NZ_RZGU01000011.1:0-113822 GCF_003990085.1 Legionella sp. km535
AAACGAGACTAATTGCATCCAGTTTAAATTCTTTGGGGTATTTCTTTCTTATCGTCATTACTTTCTCCAGTTAAGTGCATTATCTCTTAACTGGGGTGGTCAAATCTATTAAACCACGTCATAGTGCCTCCTGAGGTGACATATACACCAAATCCGTTTAGGCTGTCATCGTAATATTTTTTTGAGCGCTTTGCCTGGTTTTTATAGGTTGGGAAATCGCTAAGTTCTCAGTATTTAAATTTACCGTGTCGTAACATGTCGAATATGTGTCGAAGAATTAGGTAAAACTGATTAAAAGAAATTCATATAGTGTGGAAATAGCTAAAACCCACAATTTTTTAATTCTTTATAAACAAGCCGTCGTTGTGAACGAAGTGAAGCAGTACAACATGTTAGCGAAGATTCCATCAAGATTGCTTTGCTTATGCTCGCGATGACGTTCCTTTATGCAATAAATAAATTGGGATCACAGACCTGAATCCGGACGCAAAAATTTTTTTACCGGCTCAGAGGATGGCCTAACTCCATTCCAAATATAAAAGGCTTCTGCAGCTTGTTCGACTAACATGCCCAAACCATCAACCGCCTGACATCCCATCGATTTTGCGTACTGAACAAAGGGAGTGATGCCTTGTTGAGTGTAAGTCAGATCATAACACAACGGACTGTTTCTCATGACGTCATCTGGCAAAACCAACCCATGTCCCTCAAGGCTGGCTGAAGTTGCATTAATAATCAAATCAAAAATCCCGCTCACATCATCCAGACTACTCACTCTGATTTGCGGGAAAGCTTGCTGCAGCTCTTGGGCTTTTTCAACAGTACGATTGGCAACTGTTATTGAATTGGGGTTCATTTCCAATAAAGGATAAAGAATGCCTCGAGTCGCCCCACCTGCTCCTAAAATTAATATATTTGTATTTTGCAGTTCAAACATGCGGGTTAAATCACAAACCAAACCAATTCCATCCGTATTATCTGAATGCAGAATGTTATCCTTCATCCACAATGTATTCGCTGCACCAGCTAATGAGCAACGAGGGGTGCGTACTTTTGCCAATTCAAATGCTCTTTGTTTATAAGGCAGCGTCACGTTAAGTCCTTTACCACCGAGGGTAAAGAACTCAATGACCTGTTGCTCCAATGAAAAATCCTCTCCTTTAATTTTTTCATAAGTTAGAGATATCTTCATTTGTTGAGCAAATTGCTGATGGATCACTGGCGACAAACTGTGTTCGATCGGATTACCTATAACTGCAAATCGTTGTAGCATTATTTGGCCTAATATTATTGTTCAATCTAATTAACCTACGACGAATTCATTGTTGCATCATGAATCTTGAATCCATCAATATCTTTTTTATTACATCAACTTTAGGTATTTATTGGCAGATACCCGTAGTCAGGGCCTCGTACACTCTAGAGTACCGTCAAGACCCTGAATCAATTACTGCTTCAAATTTGAACAATAACATACCAAAGCCTATTATTAATAATACCATAGAAAAAAAGGCTGATTTAAACCATGCCCAGTAAAATGAGCCAGCTGACCCAACATGCATTACTATACCAGTTGATCACAAGTGAAGAGCGTTATCAAAACTTCATGAATGCATCTTCAGACGCCATTTTTGTGCACGACTTAAATGGCGTTATACTGGATGTTAACAATGAAGCGTGCATCTCTTTAGGATACTCTCGTCAAGAACTCATCAATTCTTTTGTCTGGGAAATAGAGATTGCTATTACACAAGAAACAATCAAACAAAATATTATAAAACTAACTTATGGACCTTTTAATCTAGAAGGTCTGCACAGAAGAAAAGATGGCTCTACTTTTCCTGTTGATGTGCGATTAAGTATGTTTAGCACTATGGGGAAACAATTTGTATTAGCTATCGTTAGAGATATATCAGAGCAAAAACGAGCAGAAGCGACGATAAAAAAATTAACCCGTGCACTGGACCAAAGCCCGTTATTAATCGTGATTACCGACAAAGCAGGTACTATCGACTACGTTAACCAGCAAGTTATCAAGAGAACAGGTTATAATAATCACGAAATTGTCGGCAAAAATTTCCTGAATTTTAAATCAGAAAATGCGCCCCTGGACACGTATCAATCGATTTTAGAACATTTAACGAAAGAGAACGAATGGCATGGAGATTTATTAATCAAAAATAAAAAAGGTGAGCTTCTTAAGTTCACAGGAGTTTTTTCACCATTACGTGATGAAACGAATAACCAAATTATTCAATATTTAATTGTCATCGAAGAAGTGCCAAAGAAAAAGAATTCGAAATAATGCTTTTCAGAGAATATTGGGCCAATTTCCTGTCCTGCAATTGAACACTGATCAAAAAAAAACGAGTTTAATCCATTAACTATAAGAATCAACCCGATACTAGGGTCTGTTGACCATTCAAGTTTCGACGTCCCGCGACTTCTTCGCGGGATCCAATCCAATCTTTATAGGCGCAATATATTCTTGTTTTGCGCAAGATCTATCGATTCCACGAACAAGTCGCGGAAAGTAGGCTTGAACATAATGAAATATAAACAGCCCCTAATAATGGAAAATGTCTTAATCCATGGAGCAGTTTTATCAATAATTGAAAATAATGATTATTTTATGTAGACATAATTCACAAGCTTTGTTACAGATAGAACTGATTTAGCTCATCATCAACAGAGGATGTAAGTACAGGAGGACTTCATTTTTTCTTAAGTATTTTATGCATATAATCCAATTATTGATCTAGTCAAGCATTTAAATGGGGTTGCCTAATGGCTTTAAGTGAGAAAATAAAACTCGAAAGTTATAATACTCTGGTTCATTTATACCAGAGCAGATTGAATGAGACAGACAAGGAGCTACTGAATCATATAAATAATTATGCTGCAGATAATGATATACCTTTACATCTCCAAGGAAAGGCTATTACTGATTATTTAGTCAATCAAATCAAACTGGCGAAATCAGAACATAATGAAGATTTACCTGGAACGGCCAATCTGATCTATGGATTAGTTCTTGAGCACATGGATTCTCTCTCAAAATCAAATAGAAGCAGGCACAGCAACCAAGGGAGGTTTGATCTGTCAGGGCTTCATACGCGTTCTCCCAGAGATCAAATGCAAGATCATGACATGACCTTACTGATGCCCAAATCGACTGGCAATATTTCAGTTATGGCAGTACTTAATCGCTTTGATCACAGTTCAGCATTGGCTATCCAGGATGTTCTGGCCAGCGAACTATTCAATGAAGAAATTCAACACATCATCATCCCGGTTGGTCCAGGGCACTGGCGTGGTGCGTATTTAACCAAACCACCAGAAGATGGAGTTATATACGACCTTGAGCTATTTGACCCTTATGGCCGCTCCGGTGCATCAGCAATCAAAGACTACACACTAAACTTGTTAGAGCGATGTGGGATAAACAGAGAATTAATACGCATAAACTATTCAGGTCCTGCACACCCACAGGGAGATGCTTATTCCTGTGGTGATTTTACCTGTGCGTACAGTCACAAAAAAATGCAAGAATTAGGAGCACCAAAAGGCTCGTACAATAATAATCTCATTGCAACTCTTGATAACTTAGGTAATCAATATGATGCACTCCGAATGGCAACGCGTGCAGAGATTCAACTAATACTTGAAGGTCGACGTGTTAATCCATCACCGGTAGAGCCTGTTGGTTCTTCTGATGAAACGATAAAAAATCCGGAGCAGCCTGAATCTCCCGTAGTTCCAATATTGCCTCATTCAAGAGATGATGCAGTAAAACCTGAAATGGATCAGGGAACACATACAGCCAAGATCAAACCAGCTATTAAATCGAGTTCGGATGGCATAACAATTGAAATCACTAATTTGTCTTCTGGTGCCCGTATTGGCATTGAGGCAGGCAGCGTAGCCGGAGCCACTGGAATCGGAGCATTGATTGGTGGATTGATTGGTTTTTTTGCCTTACCAATAGTGGGCGCTCTCGTAGGTTCATTGGTAGGTGCCGGGATTGGTCTATTGTTGTCAACTGCAGCAGTCGGTTTAGGCCGCCTTTTATGGAGTAATGATGCAGGCAACCATCAAAAATCCTCATTAAAATCAGATAATAACGAGGCAGCAGCTTCCAAATCCAACTCTTGTGCAATGAGAGATCTCCCCAAACAGGAACTCGCTGCGGATCAAGAACCGATAATTAGCCCCCCTCTGTTTCAACCCTCATCCCCCCAAACACCCAGGGACGCAGACAACACGGTAGAAAACAGTCCAAATGGCCCAAAGTAATAGATATCACGGCTGTCCCATTAAAAATATGACGTCTTTCCGAGCGTAGCGAGGAATCTCCTGCAAGGTTGCACGATCCCATTACAATGCGGCCATTAAAATCATATCAAGAGTTGAGTCTGCCCAGCCAGCCATTTTCTGCAGGCGCCTAATGCTCATATCCTTAAATTTCTTTTTGGTATTTTATAACATGCTCCTGAAATATGCCGAACCATCGCCATATTTTCAGGAGCATGATCTTTGCGTACGCGAGAATCATCTTCACGTAATATAACGTCCAAGACCCAATGTAGACTGTTCTCGACAGCCTAGTAACTACGAATAGTCTGAGCAATTTGTTTAGCATTTGCAACCAAGCTGCTGATAAGGTAATGATAATTAATGCATTAATTCAGATTCTGCCAATTTGCAGGAGATTCCTCGCTACGCTCGGAAAGACGTCACATTTTTAATGGGACAGCCGTGTAATAGATATTAGGGGCTGTTGACTTTTCATTATGTTCAACCTACTTTCCGCGAGTTGTTCGCGGAATCGATAGATGGGGTGCAAAGCAAGAACATATTGCGCCTATTAAGAGTGAATTGGATCCCACGAAGAAGTCGCGGGACGTCGAAACTTGAATGGTCAACAGACCCTAAAATGGCTCAACGAATATTGTTCCGTTGAGCCGTATATCTACAACTTTTTACCCGTTAATAATCAGCGTTTTAGCTGATTACCAAACTCTTGTCGACCACTTCGCGCAAGTCACGAGACAAATCTTGTTTTGCTAACTGCTTTAATTGCTCGCTCATTAATACTTGTCTTGATTTATCATAACGCTTCCAACGTGTGAAAGGCGTTGCCAATCGAGCGGCGATTTGAGGATTTAATTTATCAACAATCAATAGCATATCGCTCAAAAATTGATAACCACTTCCATCAATCGCATGAAAATTACGAGGATTGGCCATACAGAATGCACCTATAAGTGAGCGCACTTTATTGGGATTTTTAATACTGAATTCAGGATGATTCAGTAATTGTTTGACATGATTTAGTGCATCAGGTAATTCTGAGACAGCCTGGAGAGCAAACCACTTATCCAGCACTAAATCATCCTGAGACCATTGCTGATAAAACTCATCAATAGCCTTGATCCGACTCCCCTCATCAGCTGAATTCACCAGTAAAGCAAACCCAGCAATTTGATCCGTCATTGTTTTGGCTGATGCAAATTGCTGTTTGCAGAACGACAGATTGTCCTTTTCATTCGCTTTCATCAACAGCCACAAACAGACATTTCGTAATTTTCTTCGTCCATAAGCCTGGCCATGCATTTGATGATCTTCTGCTTGCCATAATTGGTTATAAGCCTGTGTCAAAGAATCATACAAACGAATACCTAACTGTTTGCGAAAATAATCGCGTACTGCCTCAACCAGACTGACATCGACTTCTTTTAAAGAGGCAGCAACCTCTTCGAATCCAGGAGGAGTTAATAATTCAGCACGCAAATCGGCATCCAGTGATTCATCAACCAATACATGCTCAAATGCAGAGATTAACGGCTCAGGAATATGCCATTGAGTTGAGGGCCGGTTTAAACAGTCATCAATACAATTCAATACCAAACGCTGCGCGGCATCCCATTTGGCATAACCGTCAGTTTCGTACCGCAGTAAAAAGATTAAATCATCCTGAGTTAATTCATCCTTTAAACGAATAGGCGCGGAAAATTCACGTAATAGTGAAACCACTGGTTCTTCACTTAATCCAGCGAACACAAAACTTTGTTCATGTTCTTTCAATTCTAAAATATCCTTTTCAACAGGCATCATGTGCCCTTTTGAATCAAATAATGCAATCCGGATAGGAATATGGAATGGTTTTTTATCATGACTATCGGGCGTAGGCTGGCAGCTTTGCTGCATAGTCAATGTTAAACGTCCATTAGAGTAATCCGATTTAACCCGTACTTCAGGAGTGCCAGCCTGGCTGTACCAATGTTTAAATTGAGTCAGATTGACGCCATTTGCATCTTCCATGGCCGCAACAAAATCATCAATAGTGACAGCCTGGCCATCATGTCGTTTAAAATAAAGATCCATGCCGCGTCTGTACCCTTCCTTTCCTAACAAAGTGTGCTGCATGCGAATGACTTCCGCTCCTTTATTGTATATAGTGGCGGTATAAAAATTGTTGATTTCCTGATACGACTCCGGTCTTACTGGATGAGCCATGCTACCCGCATCTTCAGGAAATTGTTGGCTTCGTAATGCTTTTACATCCATAATTCGATTAACATCCCTTGAATTCATATCTCGGGAAAATTCCTGATCACGAAATACCGTTAATCCTTCTTTTAAACTTAACTGAAACCAGTCTCTGCACGTGACCCTGTTTCCTGTCCAATTATGAAAATATTCATGGGCAACGACTCCCTCTACATCAGCAAAATCCTGATCCGTTGCAGTATCAGGGCGGGCAAGAATGTATTTTGAGTTAAAGATATTTAATCCCTTATTTTCCATGGCACCCATGTTAAAATCGCTTACTGCGACTATCATAAAAATATCCAGATCGTATTCTCGACCATAGACCTCTTCATCCCATTTCATTGATTTTTTCAACGATTCCATGGCATGAAAACATTTATCTTCATTGCCTGGTTCAACGTAAATGCGCAAATCCACTGTTCGACCAGAACAGGTGATGAACTCATCACGAATACTTGCCAAATTACCAGCAACCAAAGCAAACAAATAAGATGGCTTCTTGAAGGGATCCTGCCAAACCACCCAATGACGGCCATCGGGTGTTGATCCTGAATCAACCAGATTTCCATTGGATAATAGAACGGGATAATGTGTTTGATCAGCAGTTATCCTGGTCGTGTAAGTAGCCAAAACATCAGGCCTATCTGGAAAAAAGGTAATGCGTCTAAACCCTTCCGCTTCACATTGAGTACAGAATAAATGATTGGAACGATAAAGACCGGATAGCTGAGTGTTATTTTGAGGTTGAATTCGTGTCACTATCTCAAGACTTACTTCATCAGGACACTGTTCAATAATCAATGCCTCATCATCCAGGGTGTAATCAGAGGGTTCTAGCAAACGGCCATTCATCTGTATCTGAACAAGTTCTAATTCATCACCATACAAGACCAGAGCGCCTTCATGTTGACGATTTAATGTGATGATGCTTTTAACTAAAGCATGGTCGTCATATAAGTCTACATTTAAATCTACAGTCTCAACTGAAAATACAGGGGCTTGGTAATTTTTCAAGTAAATGGTAGTGTCTGGCATAGTCATTGCATTCCTATAAAAATAACATATAGTTTATTGATTTATGTATCAAATTAATTTGTTTAGTCTACTATACTAAGAAATAAAAGATGTTATTAGTTGGTTTTACCAGCGATAAGAATAAAATGCAAAAAATAATAATAAAGAATCACGTTATATCCTAAACAAGGATAAGTAAAAGGGGATGGCACATGAATACACAAGATTTTTTAGCCGGCTATACCAAACGCTTTGTTGAGAACAAAGAAGAGGACATGAGTCTGGACGAGTACCTGGAACTATGCAAAACAGATCCTTCAGCATATGCCAACCCGGCAGAACGTTTACTTATGGCCATTGGCGAACCCGAATTGATTGATACACGCCATGATCCAATATTATCGCGTATATTTTCCAATAAAATAATTCATCATTACTCTGTATTCAAAGAATTTTATGGTATGGAAGAACCCATAGAACAAATCGTTGGTTTTTTAAAGCACGCGGCTCAAGGGCTTGAAGAAACCAAACAGGTTCTTTATTTACTCGGCCCTGTCGGTGGTGGTAAATCCTCTATTGCTGAGAAGTTAAAGGATTTAATGGAAAAAACTCCGTTCTATGCCATCAAAGGTTCCCCCGTATTTGAATCCCCCCTCTCATTGTTTAACCCACAGGAAGACGGAGAATTACTTAGAGAGAGATTTGGCATCCCGACACGATATTTACGCTATCTGATGTCCCCATGGGCAGTCAAACGGTTACAGGAATTTAATGGAGACATTAGTAAATTCAGGGTAATTAAAGTCAAGCCCTCCCGTCTGAAACAAATTGCTGTTGCCAAAACAGAACCCGGTGATGAAAACAACCAGGATATTTCTTCTCTGGTAGGTAAAGTAGACATCCGAAAACTGGAAGAATTCTCTCAGGATGATCCGGATGCATACAGTTATTCAGGTGGACTTTGCCGGGCGAACCGTGGTTTATTAGAATTCGTTGAAATGTTTAAAGCGCCCATCAAGGTGCTCCATCCTTTATTAACGGCAACCCAGGAAGGCAATTACAATGCAACCGAGGGATTATCTGCCATACCGTTTGAAGGAATAATTTTGGCTCACTCAAACGAATCGGAATGGCAAACCTTCAGAAACAATAAAAATAATGAAGCGTTTATCGATAGAATCAACATAGTCAAAGTTCCCTATTGTCTTCGCGTTTCAGAAGAAATCAAAATATACCAAAAACTCATAGACAACAGCTCTTTGGCTAAAGCCCATTGCGCCCCCGGCACTCTGGACATGCTGGCTCAATTTTCTGTATTAACTCGATTAAAAGAACCACAAAACTCAAGCATTTACTCTAAAATGCGCGTTTATAATGGAGAAAGTTTAAAAGACACGGATCCCAAAGCAAAATCCTATCAGGAATATCGTGACTTTGCTGGCGTCGATGAAGGCATGAGCGGAATTTCCACTCGGTTTGCATTTAAAATACTGTCTAAAGTATTTAATTTTGATCACACTGAAATTGCTGCAAACCCCGTGCATTTGATGTACGTCCTGGAAAGACAAATCGAGCAAGAACAATTTCCTCAAGAGGTTCACGAAACCTACCTGAGCTACATTAAAGAATATTTAGCCAGTAAATACGTTGAATTCATCGGTAAGGAAATACAAACGGCTTATCTCGAATCTTATTCTGAATACGGACAAAACATTTTCGACCGTTACATTACCTATGCTGACTTCTGGATACAAGATCAGGATTATAGAGATCCGGATACCGGCGAGATTTTCGATCGAGGATTATTAAATCTTGAGTTGGAAAAAATTGAAAAGCCGGCAGGTATTTCAAATCCTAAAGATTTCCGTAATGAAGTAGTGAATTTCGTATTAAGAGCAAGAGCCAATAATAGAGGCAAAAATCCTGTATGGAACAGTTATGAGAAATTAAAATCGGTCATCGAGAAAAAAATGTTTACGAATACCGAGGATTTGTTACCCGTAATTTCGTTCAATGCAAAAGCCTCTGAAGACGATAAGAAAAAACATGAGGAATTTATATCTCGCATGGTAGAAAAAGGCTACACACGAAAGCAAGTTCGGTTACTTTGTGAGTGGTATTTACGTGTACGTAAATCGCAATAAGGGTCTAATCCATAACTCAAATGTTATGAAACCAGTCAAGGTTGACGGTCTGAGAAAGAAATAGACTCAGACGACAGGAGAGCACTATCTCTCTCAGCCTTGACCAAAATAAACCTTACCCTGTGCAAGGTGTGGAGCAACTATTATGTCGCAACTGATTGATAGACGACAAAATGCCGGCAAAAAAAGCACGGTGAACCGCCAACGTTTTTTACGCCGCTACAAAAACCAAATTAAGCGAGCCGTTTCTGACGCCGTTGGCAAACGCAGTATTACTGAAATCGACCAAGGCGAACAAATTACCATTCCGGCCAAGGATATCTCTGAGCCCATGTTCCATCGCGGCCAAGGTGGACATGTAGAACGCGTCCTGCCCGGAAATGACAACTTTATTACCGGAGACCGCATAAAAAGACCTAATGGAGGCGGCGCTGGAGGAGATGGCGGCAATGCCAGTGATAGCGGTGAAGGCGAAGACAATTTCGTCTTTGAGCTCTCCCGTGAAGAATTTTTAGAACTCTATTTTGAAGATTTGGAATTACCTGATCTGGTTAAAAAAGAATTAGCCCGGATCAGCACCTATAAAACCGTCAGAGCAGGAGTTACTACCAGTGGGATTCCTAACAATATCAACATACTGCGTTCCATGAAGCAGGCGACTGGGCGACGAGTCGCTCTGGCCTCACCCTATAAAAGACAATTGCGAGAAGCAGAAAAAGAATTAGCGCACCTAAAATCACTTTCCAATCCCGATAAAGTTGAGGTATCCAGACTGGAAAGAGACATTGAGTTTTATAAGAAAAAAATACAAAAGGTTCCTTTTATAGACACAATTGATCTTCGATACAACCACCGCGTACGCATAGCAGCCCCCTCAACACAAGCCGTCATGTTTTGCGTGATGGACGTTTCAGGTTCAATGGATGAAGCAAAAAAAGATATAGCCAAACGGTTCTTTATCTTGTTGTATATGTTTCTCACCAAAAATTACGACAAAATTGAATTGGTATTTATTCGTCACCATACCTCGGCAAAAGAAGTTAATGAAGAAGAATTCTTTTACTCTCGTGAAACCGGAGGAACGGTAGTTTCCAGTGCCCTGGAATTATTAAATACCATTATAGAAGCACGCTACCCACCCCAGGCATGGAATATCTATGTGGCGCAAGCTTCCGATGGCGATAACTGGAATGCGGATTCACCTTATTGCCAGGAATTACTGCAAGAAAAGATTATGCCTTTACTCCAGTATTTTGCTTACATTGAAATTATGCCGCGCCATCATCAAAGTCTGTGGGAAGTATACCAACAGGTAAAAGAGCGATATCCTAACTTTGCAATGGAAAATATTGATAACGTAGCCGATATTTATCCAGTATTTCGCGAATTATTTAAGAGGAAAACGGCATGAAAAAAAAGCCTTTATCAACTGGTGCAGAATGGACTTTTGAGTTAATACAGGCTTACGACCGTGAAATTGCTCGAATCGCCAAAAGTTTTAATCTGGATACTTATCCAAACCAGATTGAGATCATTACCGCAGAACAAATGATGGATGCTTACGCTTCAGTAGGTATGCCTATAGGCTATCATCACTGGTCCTTTGGCAAACATTTTGTCGGGGTCGAAAAAAGTTACAAACGCGGACAAATGGGACTTGCCTACGAACTGGTAATTAACTCAAATCCGTGTATTTCCTACCTGATGGAAGAAAATACCATGGCAATGCAGGCACTGGTAATTGCCCATGCATGTTATGGACATAATTCATTTTTTAAAAGTAATTATTTATTTAAAATGTGGACCTCTGCTGATGCCATCATTGATTATTTGGTCTTTGCTAAAAAATACATCAGTGACTGCGAAGAACGACATGGTATCGATGAGGTTGAAGCGGTCATTGATGCCTGTCATGCCTTAATGAACTATGGTGTGGATCGCTACAAACATCCGACTGCATTATCCATTCAGGAAGAAAAAATTCGCCAGCAAAACCGGGAAAGTTACATGCAATCCCAGGTTAATGAGCTATGGCGAACAATCCCTCAGAGTAAACAAATTGATGAAAATGGGCAAAAAAAACGCTTCCCGGAGGAACCCCAGGAAAATATTTTATATTTCATTGAAAAAAATGCACCTCTTTTAGAACCCTGGCAAAGAGAAATTGTGAGGATAGTAAGAAAACTAGCCCAATATTTTTACCCTCAAGGGCAAACCAAAGTGATGAATGAGGGTTGGGCCTGTTTTTGGCACTATACAATTTTACATGCCTTATACGATGAAGGATTAGTGACTGATGAATTTATGCTGGAAATCCTGCAAAGTCATACCAACGTCATCATGCAACCTGCCTATAACAGTCCCTATTACAATGGCATTAATCCCTATACCTTGGGGTACCACATGATGCAGGATATTAAACGAATTTGTGAGAATCCAACTGAAGAAGATAAAAAATGGTTTCCTTACCTGGCCAATACTGATTGGCTTACCAGTCTGGATACCGCAATGAGAAATTATAAAGATGAAAGTTTTATTGCTCAATATCTGTCACCAAAACTGATACGAGACTTAAAATTATTCCACATAGTCGATGATGACCGCAGCCCAGAGCTCTATGTACATGCAATTCACAACGAACCTGGCTATCAACAAATACGCGAAGCCTTATCCAGACAATATAATTTGGGTTATTTAGAGCCGGATATCCAGGTTTATTCCGTAGATCTGCAAGGAGATCGTTCTTTAACCTTAAGGTACACCCAGCAAAATAGAGTACCGCTGGGAGAGACAACAGCGGATGTTCTAAAACATCTCCATAGTTTATGGAAGTTTCCTGTCATATTGCAGGCTGTAGATGCAGAAAACAAAGTAACCTCTGAATATACCTGTCCACCAACAACCGCCAAAGTGCCGAATTAGCAAGCACCACCGCATCAAACCGGTTTTTCCCGACCATGCTATTTGAGGAAAAACCGGTTTAAAAAATCCTGAATTCAGAGTGAACGCATATTTAGACGATGTTACTCAGTGCCAGTAAGCAGTTCAAATGATGCATCCAGGACTTTAATTCACCCCTGGTAATCCAAAGGAATGAATGTTCGCAGGAGAATCGTTATCTTCATCAGAATGCTCGCCAAAAAAGGTCTGAATTAAAGGCTTTTGAACATCTTTTCGGGGCGTTACATTTCCTTTTGCTTTAAAACTCAACCCTGAAAACTGCTCCTGCTGCAACAGATCATTAAGTTCTTTTAAACATTCTGTAATATCAAGAACACTCTTGCTTTGTGTCGTTGTATCTTGTGATTTTGCAGCAATGCTGTCAAGGCAAAGCTCAGTTAAAATCATCTGGCCAATTGTTTCTCTTATTCGAGGATCCTTGGTAACTGGAGCAAAAATCATATCCTGCAACGATTGTGACTCATCGTCTGTCCTGCTTTTCATAGAAAGGGGCGAAGACAGAGATTGTATTGCAGTAGGAAGAATTTTTAGATACCACATCTTCATAGTGGAATCGGTCAAAAGCTGAGCTTGTTCATAAATGATAGGATTAATGAACCGCAATAAAATTAAAGCCAACAGTTTACGTAACCGAGGCTCCTCTGCATTAGACTGTTCTTCTCTTCGTAACAAATCGAAATAACTTAAAGATAAAACTTTCTGAAGCAATGAAGGAAACATTTTGGGTGATAAAATTGCACTGACTACACTTGCAAATTTACTCTGAACCGTCTCAACATCCATGGGTTTTGCATCAAAACCTTCAGGAGTCAGGAGCATAGACTCTCGTTGTTTTACTTTTATTTGGGAGAAGAAAGAAGAAAGAGACAAAACAGATTCCCAAATCTTTTTCTTAAATTCATTACTCTTCTCATGGGCTAAGAACTGTTGTATCAGCATGGATAATAGTTTATTACCCCGACACCAGCTTTCATCCGTTTCTTCCTTTAATAATTCAGCAAATACTGCAAGAAGTTCTGTCTCTGAAAGATGAGCCGTTAAAAGAGCAGCGATCTGTTTATTGGATTTATGGCAGGCCTCATTAAGCACGCGCACTCCCCAGATTAATTTCTTTTTATCTTTAGCCTTAACCAGTGACAGTACAAAATGAGTTGCCTTTTCAAAATCGCAAGAAAAAAGCTCTTTAAAATAATCGGCTAATGAGACGTCATTCTGCGACGTTCTGCTCAAGGGTAACTTGGAAATTACAGCATGACTTGCTCTGCGTTTTGCAACTTTATTATCCTCTATGCCGGCATCAGGAGGATTTATTGATACGGACTCAACCAAGGAGGCTTTTGACGATGAAGCAGAACTGCTGGCGCTGCTGATTTTATTTGAACTATAAAAACTGATTGGCCGTGATGTAGAATAAAAACGTCTCTTGGACGAGATTAAATCATCTGATTTTTTAGGCCTTCTTTCAACTGAACTCTCAGATGCATTCGTTGTTCGTTCAGAACCATCTCGTTCTATCCGTCTCCTACGAGGTTGACTTGAAGTGTCTTCTAATTCATCCCCTAACTCAATGTGTTTTAATTTAACACTGCATTGATGATCACTATCGGATGCTCCAACACCTGCAAAAATCCGTGTTACTTTTTCCTGAATGTCACTGCCAATCACAAGATCGAGAAATACTGAGGGTTGAGCTGTACTATTCGCTCGAGGTACTGCAGGACTCATTCCAAGTAAAATATGAAATGCGCGTGATAACTCAAGTCTTAATTTTTGAAACTCCAAATCCGGCCATGTGCGAGATAATTTTAATTCTATATCGATAATTTCTAACAAAGGTGAAATAAAACAAAAATAAAATGCAGATCTCAAGTACAAATCCGGACTTGAATTTAATTCGTTAATCTTATCCTCTCTGACCGCGATATTGTTCCTGGCTACTGAAAGTATGTGTCTGAATTGAACAGCCAGATCCAGAGCCGATTCAAAAAGATCCTTAAAGAGCGGCATAGCGCGATTTACCTTGGCCTCCGACGTTAATGAATCAATACTGGTGATGCTGGTGTCCTCAATAAGCTTCGAAACAAACTGATCACTGATGTCATTGCATTTTTTATCTTTTTTAACCATCAATGACAAGATTTGAACCAGCATAGTCGAATTACGACAATATACCTGTGTTTGTTCATTTGCAAAAAATGCAGTCATTACCTGACGGTTGTCCTGATTATCTTCAATAAAAAAGTGTAACAATGCACTGGCCAATCGTTCATCCTGAATGCCATTAATGATTTTTATAAATTTATACAGGCCGTTAATATAAATGCCATGATAATTAAAATTTTGTAACGAAGGACTGTTTAATAATACTTGAGGTAATTTAGAACAACTGACTATTGTTGACTCAGCACTTCCAGAATCAACGGATAACTGCTCTGCCAATAAAGCACGAGAGCTCATAATGTCCTTTCTGGTCACCCCAAAAATGAGTTTAATCTGTGCATTAACTCTGGCTCTCACCGATTCCAAAACTTGATTTATATCAATCGATCCATCCGGGAGCCTAGGTATGTTTTTAAATTCCTTATCAGTGAGTATTTTGCCAAACTCTTTGGTTTGATAAAAAACGTCCGGTTCGTTAGAAAAAACACTGCCTAATAGTTGAATTAAATGAGCTGTGCTTTTTTTATAAGTTTGCTTAAATTGACTTCCGCTCATCGGCTTCTTCTTTTTCATAGAAAACTCATTCTCGGAAAGTTCCGCCAGCTCAAGCAAGCTTTTTGTTCCCGTTGACAGTTGAATGGAGTTTTTGAATTCTTCCAGTGAGAAGGCTCCGTTATTTAATCCAAATTTGATCGCTAAACGATGCGCTTCTTCGATCACAGCGAGTATTATTTGATATTTCTGCCTGGGGGTTAGTTTCATAAAGTACAACTCTTAAAATAAAAATTTTTAAATTATCAAACCCAAGTCAGCTATAAGACCAATAAATCTTATAAAGTGACTCGTGCATGAACTGTTTAATCCAACGGATACCACCTTTAATTTAACGGAAAGAATGAGCCTCCCGGAGTTAAAAAATTTCCGGGAGACCACAAAAATACAGCCTTAAGATGCCAATTCAATTGCCAACGCAACAGCCAGTTTGGCAAAGTTAGTCATATGATTCAGGTTTAAAAAATCCATAGTATCGGAAGAGCTGTGGATGTGAGGATTACGTGCCTCAAAATCAGACTCCGATGAAAATGCAGTAGAAATCCCCTCTTCATTCCAAGAGGCATGATCACTACACTCATAACCGCAGCTAGAATAATCTACCGGCACGTGAATGTACGTACTGATTAATTGAGCAATATACCGAGATAAACTTTTGTCGGTGTAATCAGTGTAAACCCACATTGTCGGATCGTCTGGATTGGCGCGATAACCGGTCATATCAAATTGAATTGCCGCATGCACTGGAATGGATTTTTCCTGAAAATACTCTACTACATATTGCGATCCAGCTAAATTACGAGTTCCCGCAGCGTACCAAATAATGTAAATTGGACGTTTAAAGGTCAACTTGGAAGCAAGTAAAACACGAGCGGCTTCCATAATCGTTGCAGAACCACTGCCATCATCAGCGCCAGGCATACGACCATCTGGGGTATCCATATGAGCACCGATGATTATTGCGGGAGCCTTGATATTCTTCCCAATGACTGTTACCAATGAAGGTTGCTTGTACCAGCCGGCTTTAACGAAGTATGTTTCGATATCGGTACGACCGTACTCAAGTGCCATGGCGTCAAAAGTAGCTTTTAACCAATTTGCCGCTTCAACTCCAGTATCTTTGGTTGCTGAACGATTAGTATATGAGGTCAGATGATTTAATGTAAGCCAAATATTATCTGGCACGACTGCTTTCAAAGCCGTATTGACTTCTTTTGTATGATTAATTTCGAAATGATTGTGTTGTGTTTTATCCGCTTCGCGAGACTGAGTTACTACTGACTCTTCCTGAGATGATTGAAACTCTGCAAAAATTGGATTACTTACAAATACTAAACTTGCAGCGATCGATAATATGAATTGACGCATTTCCTCTCCCATTTAATTGTTAAACCCATTGTGCCGCAAAATAAATGAACTCATCCCAAAATCCTTTCAAGAAAAACCTGTACCATCAAAGACTTATATGTGTTCTCAATGGCTATTAACAACCATGATCCCGGTAATTTCGTTTGATTTTACAATTACATGAGCAAATATACTACAATAAACCCAAAAAATATACCTAATACCCTAAAATAGTTACGTTCTATTTTCGAGGTAAAAAACAATAGCTTAAACAGCCAACGGGAGATATTTTAAGATAAGAGGATGACCCTATTGGGCCTGTAGATCGGTTATCCCCGCTTAACGGGGATAACATTAAAGTAATTTAGGATGTTCTGATTATTCTGAAGCCAGTTCGATCACAAACGCCAAAGCTAATTTAGAGAAATTAGTCATGTGTTCAAGGCTCAATAAAGACATGGTGTCAGAAGAGCTATGAATATAGGGGTTGTGTTCTTCAAAATTGGATTCACATGGGAATGCAGCAGGAACTCCTATATCTGTCCAGGATGCATGATCACTACAACCGTAGCCACAGCGTGAATAATCAACAGGAACCTGTACGTAGGTATCAATCAGTTTTGCAACATAATTACTTAAACCCCGATCAGTGTAGTCGGTGAATACCCACATGGTAGGATCATCTGCTTTCACACGATAACCGGTCATATCAAATTGAACGGCTGCTTTAACCGGAATAGAATGGTCCTGAAAATATTCCACTACATGCTGCGAACCAACCAATCCTCTTTCTTCAGCAGCATACCAGATGATATAAACAGGACGCTTGAATGTTGTTTTAGAGGCCAACAGAACACGCGCTGCTTCCATAACACTTGAAGAGCCGCTACCATCATCACCAGCTCCTGGCATACGACCATCCAGAGTATCCATGTGAGCACCAATAACAATACCTGGTGCCTTAATGTCTTTACCTATAACCGTTACTAAAGAAGGTTGTTTATACCAGCCTGTTTTCACAAAATAGGTTTCTGTATCTGTACGACCGTATTCAACAGCCATCGCTTCAAAAGTAGCCTTAAGCCAATTGGCTACTTCAACACCGGTATCCTTTGTTGCGGAACGATTGTGATAGGAAGTTAAATGGGTTAGCGTTTGCCAGATGTTATCTGCGACGACTTCCTTCAAAGCCGCGTTAACCTCTTCCTGATGTTTGATTTCATATACATCTTTTTTTAACTTACCCGGAGAAAGGGGTTTTAAAGCGTCCTGCTCCAGCAGAGTTTGTGCAGACTGCTTTTGAACAGCGAATTGTGTACCGGTAATTTTATGGCTGACGTTCACAAAGTGACCGCATTTTACTTGATCTGCTAATAAGACCAGTTTCTCAACATCACTGGATTGGATATCAATAATTTTAAATTGTTTGTTTTCTGCTAAGACATCATAAGGTACCGCAATTTTTGCAGCCAGGCATTGAGGTACTTGTAATTGCTCATGTGCTGGAATGCTTGCAGCAAAAAGTGAGTTTCCGGCAAATACTAAGCCTGTTGTTATACAGGTCATCCATTGGTTTAAACGCATATGCTCTCCTAATTTAATTTCACAAGACTTAATAAAAAATCCCGATTCAAGGCAAAAGGAATTTTTAATAATGAAGTTTAAATTAATTAAGTGACCTAATTAAAAATTACAAATATCCAAGAAATTGGGCATTTTTCCTAAGTCCTGTTTCAGTGACGATACTACATGATGAACAAAATGATGCAAGCAAACTTTTCAAAATCGTACAATTCACCTGACTCTTTGTGCTCTATTTTTGCACTTAATGCTATTGATAATCATTTTCATTTGATATACAGTTCAACTTCAAACAATTATGAACAAAGATATCGCAATGAAACTAAAAAAATCATTTATTGATCCCCAAAAAATTCCACTTAACCTGGCCTTGATACTTCTGACACTTGGAGCCAGCTTAAATCTTGGCCTTTTAAGCTTTAGTGGCATGTACGCTCTTATACCAGTCTTATCATACGCAATTGCAACATTCGGACTGTCTGTACTCTACGAAGGGGAAATATATCAACAAAATATCAAAGGCTCATCCAACAAATTGTTAAAAAAAAATTATCTTGAGAACAAGCTGGCAAAAGAATACTTGCTCAATCACCTAAATGAAGATGCCCATGATGAAGACTATCCTCAATTCTTCAAAGACTATAAAACGCAGCTCAAACTTCTTCGCTCCTTTGGCCACAAAGAATTGGATGAAGAAAGTAAAAAAAGCAAAAAACACATTGAAAAAACCCTTGCCGACATGGAAAAATGGTTTGCACGGCAGTTATTCTCGAGTAAAGAAAAACACAATGCAGCCGAATCCGAATATGCTTTAAAATTACGGCTTTGGCTCGCGAACCACCATCAAAATGAGTATCAACAACGACTGGAACAACGCCGCTTTCACTATAATATTGTAAAAGCGTTTAGCCTCCTGGCTGGTTTATTCATGGGTTTAGGCAGTACGTACCTCATTGTTGAAGCATTCACTATTATCCCGTTTTTTACTGCGATTCCCTTCGCTTTATGGCCAATAATGGTTCTTCCCATGGCAGCTATCGCTGGTGCCGCCTACGCTATGCTGACTTTTAATGCCATTACCGACATGATCAATAATAATACTGTTGTCAAATGGTATAACAAAATCAGCCAGGATTTAAGCCAGGGCTTAACTCTACGAAACGTATTCATTGCTTCAACCGCAGTATTTCTTGTTGGGTTGGCTCTAGCGCTTACAATATGTACTGCCGGAACCTGGTGGACGATAGCGACTAACGCACGCCCACTGTTTGACTGGATGAAAAAAATGCCCAGCTTTATCATGGGGGTTATTAATCCTGTAATTACCGGTTTATCCGCTATATTTTTCAACATACAAAATTCCGCTGAATCCCTGGAAATGGTTGACGAAGCATCACGGAGTAAAACACATTTTTTTGCAGGACTGTACGATTATTTTGTCAAAGGATTTCAAAATCTTATCAAAACCGAAAATTGGTTACAAATCATTAACCCATTTCGGATCATACTTAAATTAACGGTCACGCCATTACGTATCCTGTTTTTTCTAGGTCATCTGGTGAGCATTGCCTTGACATCGGATCGCATGCCTGGGGTTCCTCAAATAGTGTCCATTCTGATCGCCATAATCAGCGAAGGTTTTGAAGACGCACATTATTTTCTTCCCCAGCATCATGATCCTGATGATGAAATGGATGAACATGGGCACAAAGACATTAATGAACTACTTCAAGAACGAATGGATGAACATGGCGGACACGATCATAATATGGATATTCCGACCTGGCTTCTCAACACTATTGCATCACCACTTTATGCTCTGGCGGCTCTATGGGATTCGCAAGCCAGTCGACTGAATCAATCAAAGCAGAATGAACCATCCGACAATGAGGTTACCAGTCCGAAAACCAGAACTCCACAGGTTTTATCCTTCCAGCAAGCCTGGAACAAGCAACGAGGCATTGCCAAAGAACACCACGTTGAAATTGATCCTCAAGCCAAACGCCCTTCAAAACAATGGCAAGAAGAACATGCTATTGAACGAATTGAACGGTTTAAAACAAATCATCTCAAAAATGTTCTTATCGGTCATGATCAAGCAAATGCCAAAATCATTGAACTGGATAAATTAAAGGATGCTATTCGTCATCCCCAAAATGGTGAATCTCTGGCGGAAATACTAAAAGAAGCCAAAAACCAATCGGCTTATAACCAACACCGAATGTTTGCTCAAAAAGATGAAAAAACAAGAACCCAGGAATTTATTGAAGAACTACCAAAAAGAGTCAATGCGTTATAACAACCTTAAGTCATATATCCCGAGCAAAGCAAAAACACTCGCGATGCTCAGGATAATAGTTTTGTGGTCATTCTTCCCTTAATGGCCACAATCCCCATCAAGTCAGCAGGCTTTTTAAACCGGCTAAATGAGATTTGGCAATATGTTTAGATTTCTCTTCACAACGCTCACCCCCCTTACCAAACCACTCAAGATTATCTTGCGGCAATTCATCCAAAAAGCGGCTGGGAATGCAATCCTGAAGCTCACCAGCTCGACGCCGTTGTTTGGCCAGAGTAAAACAAAGGCCTTTTTGCGCTCGTGTAATGCCAACATAAGCTAATCGCCGTTCTTCCTCAATCTGATCATCATCGATACTGACTCGATGGGGCAACAATTCCTCTTCCATTCCTACCAGATAAACATAAGGAAATTCCAGACCTTTTGACGCATGCAAAGTCATTAATTGAAGGGTATCGTTATCTTGTTCATCTGACTGTTCCAAAATATCAATCAAGATTAATTTGTTCACTACATCAGCTAAAGTGTGCTCAGGATTCTTTTTCAATAACCTATCGACCCATTCAAGTAATTCCCATACATTATCCATTCTCTTTTGTGCTTTGGCAGGAGTATCACTTTGTTCGTAAATATGCGCTTCATATCCACTGTCCTCAACCATTTGCCTTAAATGCTCAAGAACCGATCCAGAAGACAAGCGCCCTTTAACCTGTTCTATCCAGGTCTTAAAAGTCTGTAAAGCCGCCCTGGGTTTTTCTGAAAGATGTTCACTCAAAGCCAGATGATCCGCGCCGGCATAAAGGCTCAATCCTCTTGATTGAGCATAGCGACCCAAGGCATCCAGAGTGGTGTCGCCAATACCTCGTTTGGGGGTATTGATCACGCGCACAAAAGCAGCATCGTCGGTTTCATTACAGAGTAATTTTAAATAAGCAAATACATCTTTTACCTCAGCCTTGGCAAACCAGGATTGTCCGCCGCTAATGCGATACGGAATTCCATAATTGCGTAATACTTTTTCAAAAATTCGGGATTGGTGGTTTCCCCGATATAAAATGGCATAATCACCGTAATTAGTCCGGGAACGCATTTTATGACTGATTAAATCAGCAACCACATGTTCCGCTTCATCTTGATCATCCCTGCAACTGATGACTCTGAGTAATTCTCCATGCCCCAAATCACTCCACAATTTCTTTTCAAACAAGTGTTGATTATTAGCGATTAAATGATTTGCTGTATGCAAAATTCGACTGGTCGAACGATAATTTTGCTCCAGTTTAATGATTTTAAGTTGAGGGTAATCTCGTTGTAATTGTTCCAGATTTTCAGGCTTGGCACCACGCCAGGCGTAAATAGACTGATCATCATCTCCAACTACCGTAAAATGGGCTCTAACGCCAACCAGTTTTTTAACTAATAAATACTGACTGGTATTTGAATCCTGATATTCATCAACCAATAAATGACGTATTTTATTTTGCCAATACTCCAATACGTCCGGATGCTCTGTTAGCAGACTCACCGGCAATCGAATCAAATCATCAAAATCTACGGCATTATACGATTTTAATGCCTGTTGATAGCGAGGATAAATCAATGATGCTTCTAACTGTACAGGTGTATCCAGGGGACAATTTAAGACCGATTCAGGGCTTAACAAATCATTTTTCCATCGCGAAATTTGCTGCTGAATTTGCAGCATGTACTCGCGTTCATTCGCTTTATTAGCAGTGAGAAAATGACGTAAAACCTGCAAACAGTCCTCACTGTCAAAAATAGAAAAACCTTTTCTTAACTCACATAAAGCGGCATCACGTTTGATCATACTTAAACCTAAAGTATGAAACGTAGCAACTTTCAACCCACGACGGCTTGATGACGGAAGGACTGTAGCAACCCGGGCGCGCATTTCATTTGCCGCTTTGTTAGTAAAGGTTACGGCACAAACAGATTTGGCGGAGTAGCCACAGGTATTGATTAAATAGCCAATTTTTTGAGTAATAACTCGTGTCTTACCACTTCCAGCGCCAGCAAGAACCAACAAAGGCCCATCAATATAATGTACTGCAGCCATTTGTTGGCTATTCAACATACTTTAATCTCGTGCAAAAAGAGGGCATTATCGCTTACCCTGACTTTTCGAATCAACTGTTAATTGCTGGATCGCTCCACATCAAACTCTTCTTCATTATCCGAGTCAATAAATTCATCCTTTTTTTCGATTTCATTGATCTCGGTAATCCCAAACAATAGTTTATCTATGGTCTTAAACAGTGGCATAAGCATGCTATTATTTTTCATAATAATTCCTCAGGTGTATTTAGGGGGTTTTTTAAGAATAGATCAAGACCACCGAATTTCCAGGAAATACTCAAAAAATAGTTTCAAAATGTATCTTAAAAAGAACCTAAGTAGCCATATAACGTCCTGGCCTGCAAATAAATTAAATCTCAGACTATTCCGCTCCTTAAAGCTCGCTGCACGGGTGTTTTTAATCACAGGATTGGCTATGAATACTCTGACCATATTATGTTATAATAGGCAAATTTGTGTAACGAGCTTTTCCAATGAAAGAATCAGATACATTACAACGATTCATTTTTGAACATGCCAATATCCGTGGCGAAATTGTCCATATTGAAAAAACATTTCAAACCATAATGAATCAACGTACCTATCCACCTATGGTTAAAAACTTATTAGGTGAGGCTATTGTTTCCTGCCTCTTGTTAGCCAGCAGTATTAAATTTGAAGGAAGTTTGAGTTTACAGTTTCAGGGGGACCATCGATTACCATTGCTGCTTGTGCAATGTGATCACGAATTAAACATAAGGGCTTTTGCCAAGTGCGCCGAAGATCTGGAAATTATCGATTACGCAACAGCATTTCTTCAAGGTCAAATGGTACTCACCATCAGTCAAAATAATCAAACCCAGGCATACCAAAGTATGGTACCGCTTCAATCGACATCGATGAGTGAAAATCTGATGGGCTATTTTGCGCATTCGGAACAAGTAGCGACACGCGTCTGGTTGGCAGTAAATAATGAGATGGCTGCAGGCATGCTGCTTCAGTTGATGCCAGGACAAGACACGCTGCAAAGAGAACAGTTTTGGGAATACGCCGTACAATTGGGACAAACGGTTAGCGAAGAAGAATTATTAACCCTGGACAATCAAACCCTGCTCTATCGGCTTTATAACGAAACTGATCTCAGAATATTTGAATCTCGATCTACTCGCTTTCAATGTCGGTGTACGAATGAAAAGATGAAGCAGGTGATTACTACTCTGGGCAAAGAGGACGCCGAAGCCTTATTGCAAGAACAAGGTGCGATTGAGATAAACTGTGATTTCTGCAATCAGAAATATACCTTTGATTCCATAGACGTTGCCCTGTTGTTTCATCAATAGACTGGTATCAAATTACATGCAAAACCAGCATATTTATATTAAAGTCATCTAAGATAACCACCATTAGTCTCAGTAGTGATTTCAGTCGGAATCAACACTGAGACTATAAATTGCTTCAATCAGATGATTACTGTAGTGTTAAGTCAATTGAAGATAAAATACCTTTGTCTTTTGGACTAAATTGCACGTATTCTCCGCGCATAGCCTGTAATATTTGTTGTAATGTAATGAATTGCGCGCTTAACTGAAAATACAAATCGGCTGACTCACTTTCCTGCAATTCACCTGCTGTTAAATAGGCAGCTTGCCCCATATCAGAAAAATAACTCAGGCTCACATGACGCTTTTTCGCAATCCCGGGAAAAAGTCCACAGAACAGAAGACTCTTATCCCCTACATCGCGCAATAATTCTAATTGCAGCTGTCGTGGTTTACGCATGGAATCAAGGAAATCAAGAGCCACAACCGATTCAATCAATTTGGGGCCTTGGGAAAAACGCATTAATAAAAAAACGAGATAACTTTCCGTGTTTTCGTTCAAAATTAATCGTGTAGACGCTTGAGCTTCATTAACCAAAGCATGCCATTGACTAATATCGGTGGGATGTAAAATTAGTTGTTTCATAAACTCCCCCTTTTTTTACTTCCTAATATTAGTCTAGCAAAGCTTGTACCAAAATATCAGAGAGATCATGGAATAAATGGTTAATATGCTGTAACTACGTGTAACGCATCAATATTTTATCTGCGATAAAAAAATGACGGGACTTTGTCATCATTTTGACAGAAGCGGGTTGCTCGGTTGAAGCGAACCCGCAGAGGATAGAATGACAAGAATTCCAAATTCAAATGGATTGATGCAATGCCTTCCATTCAGTCCAGGTTCCAGAATATCCCATCAAGGACTGACGAGAAAACTCATAGAATTTCTTCAGGAATGCAATTCTCTTGATATAATAAGGAGTTAGCTCTGGATCCCCACGATAAATTTCCAAAAGGTTATAATATGGAGAAATGGAGGCCTGACGTTCTATTATTTCCTCAAAACTGGCCTTGTCTGCGTTATTGAGCATATCAAACATCGCCAGGATAGTTGAAGTGCGTCCTTTGCCACCACGACAATGAACATGGAACCAGGTTTTTTTAGGCTTGCTACGGACCAAATTCAAAAATGCATCGACCTCCGAATCCCGGGGAGCACGGTGATCGGTAATAAACAGGCGATGGTATTCAAAACCCCATTTTGAAACATAGTATTCTTCATTTCTAACGGTTCCGACAGCCATGGATTTCCCATTGAAATACTGCTTCTGTCGATATTGAGGCACTGTTAAAATTCCGGGTATGGTTTTTCTAAAGCGTAAAGTCGCCAGCCAATTTTCTTGATCCTGCGCACTTTGGGCATTAGTTTTGCCAAGATTGAGCCAGTTATAATCACTAACAAGAGTAATCGCCCTTCCGTTTAAATAACCATGACTTTCCTGTCTTAAATCCAGTACGATGACCGGTTTGCCATTTTTAGGCCGGCGCATCGCAATATATTCAGCGATAGTCCGCCATCCCTTTTCGCTCGGTTCTTCACTTCCTGATAAATAAAGGTCATGAATACCCTGAACATTGCCGTTATAAGCATCGGCAATTGTTGCGACATCACGCATCCATTCAACGGAGGAAAATTGGGTTTTACTGTCTTGCACAATGCAAGGATTTTCTACGGTGGATTCACAGACAGCGGGTAATGGGGCAGAAAAAACACGTCCTTGTATTAAAAAAAACATCATTAATACAACTTTAAATCCTTTAAAGTCATTCATATTAAAGCCTTAAAAAAATGCAACTTCTCAATATCCATGAAATCATCATCCATAACGCATAACGTTCTTCCGGGCGGTGATACAGTGCTTTTTTAGGAGATCCTTCACTGAGCTCAGAATGGACAGGATTCTCAAAGGTACTGAGAGATTACTACAAAAAAACTCAATTCATTCTATTTAAATGTTTTTTCATCTTCAACATAATTTTTAGCCACTCAATTGAAAAAAATCCAAGGTTGAGACAAAAGAAATTGTTAATGAAGGAGTTACAACAACTTAATGACTTAATAAAAAATTTCTTTTAACGAAGGGATTGGGCGATTTCAGTAAGTCCTGATAGAATTAACACCCAGTATCGGATAGGATTTAGTCAGCAATTCGTGTATAATGTTGAAACTATGAACAAATACCCAGCTATTCCTTAACATTAATTCCAGCAATTCCCAACTAAAGGTTATTTATGATTGAACAGATTCGCAATATTGCCATTATCGCACACGTTGACCATGGCAAAACAACTCTTGTAGACAAACTACTTCAGCAAACTGGTACTTTAAATGAACGTGCGCCCAAGGTTGAGCGAGTCATGGACTCTAATGCACTTGAAAAAGAAAGGGGAATCACCATTCTTGCTAAAAATACGTGTGTTTATTGGAATGGATATCAAATTAATATCGTTGATACCCCGGGGCATGCGGATTTTGGTGGAGAAGTTGAGCGTATTCTCTCTATGGTTGACTGCGTTCTTCTATTAGTCGACGCTGTTGACGGCCCTATGCCTCAAACTCGATTTGTAACTCAGAAAGCCTTTGCCAGAGGCTTAAATCCTATTGTTGTCATTAACAAAATAGACAGACCTGGAGCAAGACCTGACTGGGTCATGGATCAGGTGTTTGATTTGTTTGATAATCTTGGGGCCAACGACACCCAATTGGATTTTCCTGTGGTCTATGCTTCCGCCCTCAATGGTTTTGCCAAACTCAATCTGGAAGACGAAGCAACGGATATGTCAGCGTTACTGCAAACTATTGTTGATAAAGTTGCGCCGCCAGATGTGGATCCGAATGGTCCCTTCCAAATGCAAATCAGCTCATTAGCCTACTCTACTTACGTAGGCACCATAGGCATCGGACGAATCACCAGAGGTCAAATTAAAGCAAAATCGCCTGTAAAAATCATAGATAAAGACGGCAACATGCGTAGTGGCCGCTTATTGCAATTACTTGGTTTTAAAGGGCTGGAGCGAGTTGAAATCGAAGAGGCTGGAGCGGGTAATATTATCGCGATAACGGGAATTGAAAACCTGAATATCTCCGATACCATATGCGATCCCAATACAGTAGAAGCGTTGCCTGCATTAATGGTCGATGAACCCACCATCAGCATGACGTTCCAGGTTAATGATTCTCCATTTGCTGGCCAGGAAGGTAAATTTGTCACCTCCCGTAAAATTCGCGAACGTCTGGATACTGAATTATTACACAATGTGGCTTTACGTGTTGAGGATTGCGAAGATCCCGATAAATTCAGAGTGTCTGGTCGAGGGGAATTGCATTTATCCATTCTGATTGAAAACATGCGCCGTGAAGGTTATGAGTTAGCCATCAGTAAGCCGGAAGTCATTATTCGGGAAGTAGATGGAGAACTGCAAGAGCCTTATGAGCGCCTGACAGTAGACGTTGAAGAAAGCCACCAGGGCACCATAATGGAGAAACTGGGTGAACGTCGTGGCGACATGCAAAACATGGTTCCGGACGGAAAAGGTCGAGTCCGATTGGATTATATTATACCGACTCGAGGCTTGATTGGATTCCACAATGAATTTTTGTCATGCACCTCAGGTACTGGATTAATGTACCACGTTTACGATCATTATGGCCCCGCGATTAAAGGCCGAATCGGCAAACGCACCAATGGCGTGATGATCGCAAATTGCCAAGGTACAGCACGTGGCTTCGCTCTGTTCAACCTGCAAGAGCGTGGACGCTTGTTTCTCGATCCTCAAGCTACCTGCTATGAAGGAATGATTGTAGGGATTCATGCCAGAGATAATGACCTGGTAGTGAATGTGACCAAAGAAAAGCAATTAACCAATATGCGTGCTTCCGGTACTGACGAGAACATCATCCTTACTCCGCCAATCAAGTTAACTCTGGAACAGGCTTTGGAGTTTATTGATGATGACGAACTGGTTGAAGTAACACCAAATTCAATTCGGTTGCGTAAGAAATCCTTAAAAGAGCACGACAGGAAAAAAGCATCACGTATTGCCAATAGTGAAGAATAATAACGAAATGAAACAAAAATTTAAGCGAGTCATACTCTATGCTCGTCAGCATAGAGCCAATCAAGGTGTAAGCGAAAGCTTACACCGACTGGTTGAATTTTTAACAAATCAGAACATCAAAATCTATCAGGATCAAGATACTACTGCCGGTTTCATGATGAACATCCCCATATTAGCTCGAGAAGATATGGGAGAAAAAGAGGATCTGATCATCGTTGTTGGTGGTGATGGCAGCCTGCTTTCTGCAGCACGAATGGCAATCCAAGTAAATACACCTGTAATTGGCATTAACCGAGGGCGTCTGGGCTTTTTGACGGACATACTGCCTCAGGACATAGAAACGCAACTGGGTGCTGTATTGAACGGTTCTTATGAAGAAGAACAACGGTTCTTGCTGCATACCCGAATTTACGATCAGGATAAAACCTATTTTGAGGGAGATGCGCTTAACGATGTGGTTTTAGGCAGGGGAAATGAAACCCATCTTATCGAGTTTGATGTGTACGTTAATCAACAACTGGTTAGTCATTATCGCTCCGATGGCATGATATTATCGACTCCTACTGGCTCTACTGCTTATGCTCTATCAGCCGGAGGCCCTATTATGCACCCCCAACTCAATGCTATTGTGCTAGTACCCATGTTTTCGCATAGCCTTAGTTCCCGGCCTCTCGTGGTTGACGGGGAAGCTAAAATTGAACTGCACATCAGCGAGTTTAATGAAACTGAATTACGGGTCAGTTGTGATGGCCATGAATCACGAATGGTTAAACCAGGTCAACGTGTGTCAATATACAAAAATGGCAATCAACTCCGCTTGTTACATCCACTGGATTACCATTATTATGATACATTACGTAGTAAACTTGGATGGGAATCAAAACATCAGGGATAAATCATGCTCACAACCTTGCGCATTGAACATTTCGCTATTGTTAAACAACTGGAACTGGATTTTTCAAAAGGCATGACCGCCTTCACAGGTGAGACCGGAGCAGGCAAATCCATCATGATAGACGCCTTAATGCTTGCATTGGGTGGTCGTGGTGATGTCTCAGTTATTCGCCCTGGTCAGGAGAAATGTGATATTACCGCTGGTTTTATTTTTGACCAATTATCAGAGCCTGCCCAGTGGTTGGCAGAACACGATATTTCCTGTGATGAAGGCGAACTATTTTTAAGGCGCATTATTTACGCTGAAGGACGCTCTAAATCCTATATTAATGGCCAACCTGTTCCACTGCAAAAGGTAAAAGAACTCAGCGAAAAACTGGTTCATATTCACGGACAACACCAGCACCAGACACTGATGCAACATCCAACACACAGACAGCAATTGGACCAATACGCCAATCACCCCAATTTATTGGATGAAGTATCTCGCTTATACAAACAGTGTCAGCATATTAAGCTGGAAATAGACCAGTTACAAAACCAGGAACAACAAGCCGACAGAATCAAATTATTGCAATTCCAAATCGAGGAATTAGCAGCCCTGAATCTACAGGAAGGTGAAATTGAGGCATTGCATCAAGAACATCAGATGCTGCATCACGCCAGAGAATACCTGGAGCACAGCCACCATATCAATACCCTGCTTAATGGCGATGATCAGCTGAATATCTGCTCAGGATTAAACCAAGTTATTCAATTAATCAATCAACTTCCTCAGGAACAAACTCAGATTAAGAATTCACTTGAACTGATTAACGGCGCCCTGATTCAATGCGAAGAAGCATTGGATGAAATGCACCAATTTAGCGAACGCGTCCAATTAGATCCACAGCGGCTGCACGAAGTAGAAGAGCGAATGAGCGCTATCCATCACCTGGCTCGCAAATATCATATTGACAGTCATGCCATAGCGGAACATGAACGCCAACTGCAAATGGAACTGGAACATTTACAAAATGCTGAGTGTCAATTAGCTCATTTACAATTGCAATTGAGCCAATTGACTAAATCCTATGATATTGCAGCACAAAAACTTACCGAATCTCGACAGCTCCATGCTAAAAAATTAGCTCAGGAAATAACTTCCAGCATTCAACAATTGGGTATGCCAAAGGGCTGGATAGAAATTGACATTTCACCACTGGAAAAGATGCAGTCTCATGGCCGTGATAAAGTTGAATATAAAGTATGTACTAATCCGGGCATGGAGCCTGATGTACTGGGCAAGGTTGCTTCTGGTGGAGAGCTGTCCCGTATTGGTCTGGCCATTCAAATGATCACCGCGCAAAGAGGATCGACGCCAACCCTGTTATTTGACGAAGTGGATGTCGGTATTGGCGGAGCTACTGCCGCACTGGTTGGAAAGATGCTCCGGAAGCTTGGAGAGCGATTACAGGTTTTCTGTGTGACTCACCAACCACAGGTTGCAGCATCAGCTCACAATCACTTCAGAGTAGAAAAACAAAGTGACAACAAACAAACAGTAACTCAAATTACACTTCTGAAATCAGATGATAAAGTTGACGAAATTGCCCGAATGTTAGGGGGATTAACCATCACCGAGCAAACTCGTTCGCATGCAAAGGAACTTTTAACTCAGAGCAATGACTGATTTTGTTGATCAATCATTGCACTTTTACTTTATTTTTGTGCCAAATCACCTTAATTTTAAAAAATATTAAAAATATTTCATAAAAAAACAGCACAAATAATAAAATAATGCTACAATGGTTGGGTAACAATTTAGGAAAATAACATGTCAGATAAAATTCGCGGTACAGTAAAATGGTTTAATGAGTCCAAAGGTTTCGGTTTTCTAGAAAGTGGCGGTAAAGATTATTTTGTGCATTTCAGCGCAATCCAAAGCAGCGGTTTCAAAACTCTTGCTGAAGGTGCAACTGTAATGTTCAAAGCTAGCAACGGACAAAAAGGTCCTCAAGCTGAAGAAGTTGAAGTAGTCTAATTCATTTATTTTACGCCTTGTTCGTGTTTAGATATTCTTATCTACTAATGAACAAGGCGTTTTTTTTGCTCTAAATTTCATAGCTCCCCAAATTCACAATATTCTGATATATTTTAATCTGCAACAATATGCGAGCCTTTTACTACAAAAAGCTTCAAACTATTGATTCTGTCAGGTGAGCAGAGCAGCGTTCTTTTAGCCCTGCCCGTATCAATATCACCAACCATTCACTTTCAGGAAATTGTATGGCGTTAAATAATTCAACTGTACTCATGGTGCCTCCGGCAAATTTTCAGTTTAATCATGAAACAGCCACAAGCAATACGTTCCAATCAGCAGCTCATATTGATGATAGCGAAAAAAAGGCCATGGATGAATTTAATGCCATGGTACTCAATTTAAGAGAGCAAGGGGTTCGGGTATTAATCCTGAAACAAAATAAACTATTACCCGATGCTGTTTTTCCCAATAACTGGTTTTCCACTCATGTTGATGCCGAAGGCCATAATATCCTGATAATTTATCCCATGCTTACCCCAAATCGGCAGGCAGAAGTTAACATCACGGGATTAACTAAAGTATTCAATGAGGCTCAGTACACGGTGGATAAGATCATTGATCTGAGAAATCATGACAATAACATTCTGGAGGGAACTGGAAGTCTGGTCTTAGATCGCAATAATCAACTGATTTATGCTGCTCTATCTCCCAGGACATCGCCCGTCATGGTCAATAAAGTTGCCGAGATTTTGAATTATAAACCGATTGTGTTTAGCAGCGTTGATGAACATGCTCATCCTGTGTACCATACTAATGTCATTCTAAGTATTACTCAAAATTACGCTATCGTCTGTTGGGAATCGATTAAAGATTCCCTTCAAAAATCTGCTCTGTTGCACAGTTTTAAAATAACCCAAAAGCACGTAATTGAACTATCGTATGATCAAACTCGGCATATGTGCGCAAATGTACTGGAGCTGATTAACAACAAGGGAAAAAGCATTTTAGTCTTATCCAATCAAGCAATGAATCATTTTAACAAAAAGCAATTGGAAACCCTGCAGCACTTTTCAGAGTTAGTGCCGGTTGATATTGAAACTATTGAAACTATTGGCGGTGGAAGTGCCCGATGCATGATGGCGGAAATTGTTTACTAATTAATTCAGCGCGAAGAATACCTGGAATAACATTCTTGTCAAAGAAATATCGAACCCCTACAATCCCAAATTCAGTGAACACTCTGCAATCTACTCAGTGAAGAGCGTTACCAATCTTATGAGGAGCTTACTTAATTTTCTCCAATAATAATCAAAGTGAGAATATTTTCATGATGAATAACAATTATTTCGATAGTCCCTTTAAAGGAATACCCTTATCAGAGCAAGTTACAAATCCCAACATTATTGTTGGACGACACAGTTACTATTCGGGGTATTATCACGGTCATTCCTTTAATGAATGTGCACGATATTTGCTGCCTGATGAGCCCGGTGTAGATAAGCTGATAATTGGCAGTTTTTGCTCAATAGGTACTGGCGTTTCCTTTATAATGGCAGGGAATCAAGGACATCGAATGGAGTGGGTTAGTACCTTCCCGTTTTTTTACACAGGCGATAAATACGCGCAAAATGCCATTGATGGCTTTAAAAATGTTGGGAATACAGAAATAGGGCACGATGTTTGGATAGGTGCAGAAGCGATGATTATGCCGGGCATCAAAATTGGCCATGGAGCTCTAATCGGTGCACGCTCGGTTGTAACAAAAGATGTTGAACCTTATACAATTGTTGCTGGTAACCCTGCAAAACCCATTTGAAAACGCTTTTCTGAAGAACAAATCAAACAATTGCTGACAATGGAATGGTGGAATTGGCCCGAGAGTCTGTTGGCCTCAGCCATGAAGTATTTATGCTCCACTGATATTAACGGGCTGTTTAACTTCTGGTTATCTCATCAAAAAGAAACAATAGAGTAATTGCTCAACCAGGCTCTTTATGTTTGGATCTGATGGTCTATCATAAAGAGTGGTTCATTGCATCTGCTAATATCAGTCAAAATATCATTAATGCTCCAAATCTGAAAAATAAACTAAATCCAGGGATACATTTTTAAAAATTTGTTCTTTTATCCAATTGATGAACATGGGCAACAAAAATATTCGATATAACAGGGTTCTCCATCTTAGTTGTATTTGGAGTTTATCAGACGGCACCATCAACTCCCTTCTCCCTTGAGGGCTACCCTGAGCTGTATAAAATATCCTCTTTATTTTTCATAACCCAACTGATAATATCTCCACACCTTGGCTCCTAACATTCGAGATAAATAATTTGACTCTTGTTTCAAATAAATTCGTCACGACTCATCTACCTGAGCCCCGCCAAACAATAATTGAAAAAGTCGTTATCATTATCCCAACTTATAATGAAGCCGCAGTTATAGCAGAAACAATTCATCAGGTATTTGATTATGTAGAGCCACTGAAAAGCCATGATATTCATGTGTTAATTTTTGATAGTGCCTCTAAAGATAGCACGCAACTCATTGTCCAAAACTTACAAAACACATACTCAAAACTTCATTTGAAAAGTGAATCAACAAAATCCGGATTAGGCTCCGCCTATTTGCAAGCGATGAATTATGCCCTGACAGCACTCGATGCAGACATAATCTTTGAGTTTGATGCTGACTTGTCACATCAACCTAAATACATTATCGGTATGCTGGAACTGATTAAAAACTGTGATTGTGTCGTAGGCAGCCGCTACATTAAAGGCGGAAGCATACCCAAGAACTGGGCGCTTCATCGAAAACTGTTCTCAATATTTGGCAATTACATCGCCCGTTCAGTGCTCACCCACAAGTATAAAGATTTCACAAGTGGTTTTCGTGCAACAAGGCGTCACATACTCCAAAAAGTATTACCTAAAAGCTTCCTATCGAACCAATATGCGTATAAATTGCAACTCCTCTGGTTGCTGCACAAAAATAACGCCAAAATTTGCGAATACCCTATTGAATTTATAGACAGGGAAAAAGGAGTCAGCAAATTACCTAAAAACTGCATCATTGATTCGCTTAAGGTAGTTTTTACACTTCGATTTTATGAGCTAAAGCGGTTTTTAAGTATGTGCCTGGTTGGCTCCATGGGTATGCTCATTCAATTCATGGTCTATAACGTATTGCGCGAATATCTTACTCCATACAACGCATCACAAATTGCGGTAATAGCGGCTATTATCAATAACTTTATACTGAATAACCGATTTACGTTTAGAAGCAACTCTTTTGTTGGCTGGTCATTTAAAATGAAGCGCCTGGCAGGCTTTGTCATTTACTCACTTGTCATGATATATCTGCAAAGTCATTGGATTAAATTAGGAATCAGTTATTTGGGTACCGGTACCTTGCAAGAGAATATATTATTAGCAACAGGGATAGGGCTTGGTTCTTTATTAAATTATTTTACCTATACTCGCCATATTTGGGCTGAACGAATTCCATCATAAATATTTATTGAGCGCAAAGTGTGGTTTTAGCAAGCAACCTGTTTACACCTTAACGTGCCAAAGGATAATTCGTGATAAAGAAATCCAAATTATATTTTTTTATTTATTTTTCAATTTTGCTAATCCTGGCCCCGTTTAGTCTACCTTCTTTTGATACTTATTATTATTGGGACTGGAGCCGTCATTTAGATTTATCCTATTATGATGGTTCACCAATGATTGCTTATTTGATCAAATTATCGACGTTATTATTTGGCGATACAGTTTTTTCATTAACTTTTTTAGGCATAGCAATCACTGCCCTAACCAGTTGGATTATATACATAACAGCGAGGCAATTTTTGTCGCAAACAGCCAGTTATGTCGCTACATCATTGTGGTTGTTTTCGCCGTTAATGACCTTAGATCTGTTACAGCAAACAACCTATGATACACCATTATGCTTATTTTGGTCGTTAACACTTTATTACGTTATTCACTATTTAAAAAATAATGAAAGCCGTACATTATATTTTATCGGTATCAGTATTGGCTTAATGTTATTATCAAAATACTCAGGAATTGTTTTAGTTTTAGCATTACTTATCTTTCTGATTTCCACTAAATATCGCTGTTTATTCAAAACCAATCACTTCTATCTTGCCCTCCTGATCGCAGTTATTTGTTTTAGCCCAGTTATCATTTGGAATTATCAACATGAGTGGCAATCATTTTTATATCAGTTAAAAATTCATCAACTCAAGGAGAATACCAATCACCTGAAGGCGATATTTCACTCCTTTTTTTGGATTATTTTACCTTCACTAAATATCATGTTACTCCCAGCTCTGTTATGTTGGATACATAAAGATTCAACAAAATACTCCGAAGCTAAATACGATTACATCAAACACATCATATTGCTATGTCAAATTATCTGCATCACGTTTATAGGCTTTTATCTATTTACTGCATATAAAGCAATTATCAGGGATAATTGGCTTACTCCATATCTGATTGCCAGCGCTTTGTTAGGGGGATATTGTTATCAAGAATATTTCTATCGTAAGTCTGTAGCTATTGTTCTCGTCGTATATACTCTGCTTAGCGTACTGATAGTCATAAATAACAGTACTCTTTATCGCATTATTCCAACAAAAAAATTAATTTATTATCGACTGATGCAACAAGTCAATGAGCAACTCAAAAACATTCCATCATCCATATTTTCTTCTGGATGGTTTGAGGCACGAATGTTGTTTTTTATTAAAAATAAACCCATTATCTATACTTTGGATTGTGGATCATTACAAAACCAATACTCAATTTGGAGTAAAGACATCAACCAAAAAATAGCAAATAAAACTGTTCAAGAAATTTTATTTATTGATTTAAGGGACAGAAGTGAATGTTTAAAAAAATACTTTGATCGATGCGAACAATTATCTGCTCAAACACAAATAACACCTAAAGACATATACTCAGTGTATGCGTACAAATGCACCAATAGGGCAGATTCCAGGGTATAGCAGATTTATTTACTATTCCTGACTCAAATGAGTTTTTCTTTCCTGCATGGTTTCAACACTGTTGATTACCGTCTGGTGACAAATTTCTTTCATAACGGGAATGTCCTTCAGCGGTACGCCTTCGTGTATGGTGTAGGCAATTAGAAAACTGTCCTGCCATACCTTTTCATTTTTTCTCGCCTTGGCCTTAACCCATAAAGCAATCCAGAGAAAATGAAATTGCCATTTATCCCGGTGCAATTCCATTTCTTCGATAAACACAGCATCCATCGCATCGGCTAATCGACACACCTTAACTCCGTCGACAAAACTGCTGTTATGATTCACTATTTTATCAATAAGCGGATTTTCTATATACCACGACTCAGTAAATTGTTTGTTTTTAAGCCAGGATTTTGAGCGTTGCAATGATTCTTGTATGGCCTCTTGTGTGAACGGAGTGATTTGTACACTAAGCTGTTCAAACAGGTATTCCAAATCCAGTTTCTTTGGTCTCAACCGAATTCCTGACAATTCCTGAATTTCCAGAAAATGCAAATAAGGAATGTCACCCTTTTCTACCGTTATAGCAAGAAAATGCTCAACCATTTGTTGAAAATAGGATGTGTCTACTTCTCGTAGAGTGACACTTTCAGCAAACGCCTGCTTATAATATTCGGTTACTTCGTTGGCTGGAATGATTGGTGTAATCCAGGCATCCTTTAAGCCCATCTCGAACTTTAATAATAAACCACAAAGCCGATTTTTCCGGTTTTTGCGGATATGGATGAAAATGCCCTGGGAACCGGTTCCATCGACTTCAGTTGCCTTGATCTCCATCCAGACGGGTTTAGGCTCCACTTCAAATACCACGCCTTTTTTACGTTGTATTTTAATCCAACGATCAAACATATTGTGATAACTCTCTGGATACCAATATTTTATAACCTGTAATCGTGAAAGGGATATAGAGGTCAAAGTCACTTTATCCATCACCTGATCCAGGGTCGCTACAGCAACCTCGCGTACTTCTGATTTTGGATGCAATAAAGTCAATAAAGCAATATCATGCCCTTCATCGATACTGTACAAATCAATGATCAAATCAGCAAAAAAGTCTGCTGGCATTGCATAACTTTGCGCAAAAAAATTTTCAGCAATATCAAAAGTTGACAGATCGGATAACTCATTAATTAAATCCCGAATGGAATCCAAATGAGACACCGGATCAATCTCATCTATATGGTCATCTTCCTGGTTGGCCAAATCAAAGTATGCGTCTTTTAAGTTCTGAGTCAGTTCTACATGAACCTCATAGAATGCATTTAAAACCGGCAACCAGAAACTTAAACTGTGTTTTTTGGTTTGAATCACATCAGCCAGATGATTCATCAACTGATTTAATGATTTTGAAGTGACTTTATTATGTGCATCGACAGCTGCTTGTAATTGAGCCACACAGATATCCAAGGCAAATACACACGCAGAGTAAACGGGGGGGCCCTCATGTATCAGATCTTCATCCAAATCATTTAATATATCGATAAGTTTCAGTGCATACTCAGGATGCTGGAAAAACAAGGCATATAGCTGCGGATCAGGATCGTCATTATGTTCAATTAATTCGGCCATTTCCGCAATCAAACGATGCAAAAGTTCAGGTTGATTCGTCATATATGTTTTGGTACCTGTCTTGGTTTTCCCTGTTCATCAATGGCAACAAAAACAAAAGTACCTTCTGTTACTTGATATTTCTCACTCTGAGTCGCTGGAAGTGCCCATACTTCAACACCTATAGTCATTGAAGTAGTTCCTTGCTTTATCAGCTCAACATGACAGCTGACTACATCACCCACATGCACCGGTTTCAAAAATGACATCGAATTTATAGCCACTGTAGCAACTCGTCCCTGAGCTATGTTTTTGGCCAGAACCCCGGCAGCCAAGTCCATTTGAGAAACAATCCATCCGCCAAATATATCGCCATTGGCGTTTGTACTCATAGGCATAGCCAAGGTCTGAATGGTCAGTTCACCTTTGGGTAACCGCGTCATTATTCTCCACCACGCTTTAATTTGGCTAAAGCATCAGCCATTGCAGTATTAAATACGGTTTTCTTCACTGGCTCTGATTTTTTAGCCGGTTCGGTTTTTTTCTTATGCTCCACCTTTTTCATTTCCGGTTGCTTCTTGGGTTGTGCTGTTTTTGCAGTCTTTTTAGCAGCAGGCTGTGAACTGTCATCCCCTAGTTTCATGCTTAAACCGATACGTCTGCGTTCTTTATCTACTTCAACAACTTTTACGGTGACAATATCGCCAGCTTTAACCACAACCCTGGGATCAGTGATGAACCTATTGGTCATTGCAGAAATGTGTACCAATCCATCCTGGTGCACCCCAATATCGACAAAGGCACCAAAATTAGTCACGTTGCTGACCACTCCTTCCAGAATCATCCCCTCATGAAGATGATTAATGTCTTCAACACCTTCTTTGAACTGTGCCGTTTTAAACTCTGGCCGCGGATCACGTCCTGGTTTTTCCAGCTCACGTAAAACATCTCGAATTGTGGGTAAGCCATAAGTATCATCAACGTATTTATCCGCATTTACACTTTGCAGAACTTCGCGATTACCGATGATGTGAGGAATATCCAGTTTCTGATCAGCAATGATTCGCTCAACCAGAGGATAAGCTTCGGGATGCACACAGGATGCATCAAGGGGATTCTCTCCATTCATAATACGCAGGAAACCAGCTGCTTGTTGAAACGCTTTTTCCCCCATGCGATTAATATTTTTCAATTGCTCCCGATTGACAAATGCTCCATGCTCATCGCGATACTGAACTATATTCTTGGCTAAAGTCTCATTAAGTCCTGAAACATGGGCCAGCAACGCGGCTGATGCGGTATTTACATCAACCCCAACAGCATTCACACAGTCTTCAACCACGCCATCAAGACAGCGAGCAAGCCTTGCCTGATTTACATCATGCTGATATTGTCCAACTCCAATGGATTTCGCTTCAATTTTTACCAACTCGGCCAAAGGATCCTGTACACGCCGAGCAATTGAAACGGCGCCTCTCAACGTTACATCCAAATCTGGAAATTCACGGGCCGCAATCTCGGAAGCCGAATAAACGGAAGCACCCGCTTCACTGACGATGATTTTAGTTAATTGCAAATCAGGATACATTTTAATCAGGTCAGCAACCAGGCGTTCAGTTTCCCTTGAACCGGTACCATTACCAATACTGATTAAGTTAACATGATGTTTTGCCGCTAATTTCGCTAAATCAGCAATGGATTGATGCCATTCATTTTGTGGAGCAAAGGGAAAAATGACGGTGTAATCGAGTAACTTGCCTGTAGTATCCACTACAACCACTTTTACTCCAGTTCTGATGCCTGGATCCAAACCTATAGTAATTTGAGGTCCTGCTGGAGCAGCAAGCAATAAATCGCGTAAATTTCTGGAGAATACTTTGATCGCTTCCTCATCAGCCATTTCACGCAAACGAGTTAACAGCTCCAATTCCAGTTTGGTAAACAATTTAACTTTCCAGGTCATGCGTACTGTTTCAAATAACCAGCTATCGGCTTTTCTCTGCTGATCGGCAATATTAAAATGTGCTGCAACCCGATTCTCTCCGTAGTTCAAATCCTGTTCTGGAAGAATGAGACTTACCTGCAAAACACTTTCACGCCGCCCACGGAACAAAGCAAGTGCACGATGAGACGGAATTTTCTTAATGGCTTCAGAATAATCAAAATAATCAGAAAATTTATTTACCGTTTCTTTCTTCTTGGAGCTGCCGACGGATTTAACGATCGCATGTTGCCATAAATACTCACGCAACTCATTGATCAAATCCGCATCTTCAGCAAAATGCTCCATCAAGATGTGTCGAGCGCCTTCAAGTGCTGCTTTAACATCTTCAACACCCAGTTCGACATTAATATACTGAACAGCCTGCTCTTCGGGATCAAGAGTGGGATCCTTCCACAACGTAAGAGCCAATGGCTCTAATCCTGCCTCGACAGCGATCTGAGCTTTGGTGCGTCTTTTCGGTCTAAAAGGCAAATACAAATCTTCAAGGCGCGTTTTGGTGTCCGCGGCCAGGATACTCTGCTCTAATTCAGGAGTTAATTTTTCTTGCTCCCGTATGGACTGCAGAACCACTGCACGTCGTTCATCCAACTCACGCAAATAGAGTAACCGTTCTTCCAGATAGCGCAATTGCACATCGTCAAGTCCTTCAGTCGCTTCTTTTCTATAGCGAGCGATGAAAGGAACTGTTGCTCCCTCATCCAGCAAACGAATAGCAGTCTCAACCTGCGACACCTTTACCTTAAGTTCTTGCGCTATAATCGCAGCTGACGCTAACATCTCTTGAGCCATTCACATCCCCGTAAAACATGGTAAAAAATCGACACATTATATACTCAACAGGTATTGTTGCGATATATAAAGCATCCAATATTAATCTTAAAAACTCCACTCATCCTCTTTCCGGATAAACGGGCGCTTTTTTAATACACCAAACCGTATCCTTTACTTTTTTTAATCCTCGTACAAAAAAATGATCCGAAGCATCCAATACGCGTGATATGCTGCTTAAACTGCGAATTTCATCACAGTTTTTATAAAGCGCTTGTACCTCTTCATCTGTAACGCTGTAGGGAGGTCCTTGCATCTCTTCTTGATTATATCCCATAGTTTTCAGCAAAATCTCCCCCTCAGGCTTTAACCAATTTAAACACACATTAACATATGCAGCTCGTAATTTGGCAGGTAATGCAATCAATGCCGCTCTGTCATAAATGGCATCTACAGGAGGTATAAAAGAAGAAGGTAGATTAAATATATCCGCAACCCAAATACTAAATTGTTCATTAAAATATTGAGTAATCTGGCCGAATTCCTTTTTATGAAACAATAAACCATGCTCATCAGCGAATTGTTGTACTGCCTGTTCACACAATTCGATACCAACAACCTGATATCCTTGCTGAGACAACCAAAGCATATCCAGGCTCTTGCCACATAAAGGAACTAGAACAGTGGCTGGTGGTTTAAGCTTTAATTCGGGCCAATACTTGACGAGGCCTGGATTGACCTCTTCTTCATGAAAAGCAGTGCGTCCCTGCTCCCATAGCTCAATCCAAAACTCCCTTCCGTTACTCACTCTACAGTCACCGATTTAGCAAGGTTACGAGGCTGATCAACGTCAGTACCTTTTGCTACAGCTACGTGATAGGCCAATAGCTGTAAAGGCAATGTATACGCTATGGGAGCAATCCAGGAACCGCATGATGGAACTTTAATCAATCGAGCACCATTCCCTTTCCAATCCTGAGAATCATCCACAAAGACAAACAATTGTCCGCCTCGCGCACTCACCTCATGTAAATTGGATTTTAATTTATCCAAAAGCTCATCATTTGGAGCAACCGCAACTACTGGCATGTCTTTATCGACCAAGGCAAGAGGACCGTGTTTTAACTCCCCTGCAGGATATGCTTCAGCATGAATGTATGAAATTTCCTTAAGTTTTAAGGCACCTTCCAGGGCAACAGGATACTGTACTCCCCGACCTAAAAATAAGGCATGAGCTTTATTCACAAATAAAGAGGATAATGCTTCAATTTCTTCATTCATCTTTAAAATTCGCTCACAGCATGCAGGTAATTCCTGTAGCTGACTTAACACGTCCTGTGCTCGATCATCATGACAAAGCGCAGCAGCCAACATCAAAAAGGCTGCCAGCTGTGTAGTAAAGGCTTTAGTCGAAGCAACGCCAATTTCAATTCCCGCACGAGTTAAAAAGACACAATCCGCTTCTCGTACCAAGGTACTGGTGGCAACGTTGCATATGGCCAGACTGGCTAAGTAATTCATTTTCTTTGCTTTATACAACGCTGCCAGAGTATCCGCTGTTTCACCTGATTGTGACACAGTGATGAATAAGGTATTTTCCGAAACAACCACATCCCGATACCGATACTCACTGGCAATCTCAACCTGAGTAGGTATACCAGCCAGGGATTCCAGCCAATATTTGGCAATCAACCCTGCATGGTAACTGGTACCACATGCGACGATATGAATTTGTTTGACTTGAGGAAATACGTGGGAAGCACGCTCTCCAAAACTTGCTTTAAGTACTTCGGGACTGTTAATACGCCCTTCGATAGTGTCAGTAAGCACTTTAGTCTGCTCAAAGATCTCCTTAAGCATGAAATGTCGATAAGGCCCTTTACTGACTATTTCTGAATCACTGGTCAGAGCATGAGTTACTCTTTCAACCAACTCTCGTCCAGCATTATAAATTTGTACCTGATGGGCAGTTATGCACGCGCTGTCCCCTTCTTCCAAATAAATGACCGATTGTGCAAAAGATCTTAAGGCCAAGGCATCTGAGGCAATAAAATTCTCACCGATCCCCAGGCCAACAACCAGGGGACTGCCCTTGCGAATTGCAACCAGCTCGTGTGGTCTTTGTTGATGAATAACTCCAAGAGCGAATGCTCCATGCATTTCTGATGCTGCAGTTTGTACCGCTAATAATAAGTTTTCATGCTGTATATAATGGTAATGGATTAAATGAGCAGCAACTTCAGTATCCGTCTCAGAGGTAAATTGATACCCACTTGCGATAAGACGTTGTCTTAAATGATCGTGATTTTCAATAATCCCATTATGTACCAAAGCAATTTGCCCATGAGACAAATGAGGATGTGCATTTTGCTCAGAAGGCTTTCCATGGGTAGCCCAACGAGTATGGGCGATTCCCGTATTACCAGCAATTGCTGTTTCTTGCATGGCATCAGCCAAATTTTGTACTTTACCTTGAATTCTAACTCGCTTTAATCGAGAGTTATTATCGATTACTGCAATACCAGCAGAATCATATCCTCTGTATTCCAAACGTCTTAATCCTTCCAGCAAGACTTTACTGATATCCCTTTCTGAAACAACTCCCATAATCCCACACATAACCCGCTCCTCATTCCGGAAACCGCTTTATAGATGTTCTATCTATGTATTTATTTATAGTACCTAAATTCAGCTTATGATTCATTTTCAATGACAGGTCATACTCAATTTAGATTGCGAAAAAACATTCCTCATCAAAGATGAGGCTGTCAATTAAAAAGAGGAATTATGCCATAAAGATGAGTAAATCACTAAAGCAATTGCCTGAACAATACTACAATTTTTGTTCAGGCACTATTTTGCTCTATGCTCGAGGGGATTCTGGCTGCTTACACGTTACAGCGTAACCATGCTCTTTCATTGCGGTACAGATTTCAAAAGCAAAATGTTGGTGAGCCCGCGTGCTTGGATGGATCTCATCCCAGAATAAATAATCTTCAGGCACATCACACACGTGATAATTGGTTTCGCCAGGTGCAAAATTATTCTCTTTATGCTGAAGTATCTGAGCGTATCTTAGAACAAAGTTATTAGCAAAGGCCGAACGTTCAAGCCCCTGGAACATAGGAAATTTAACATCGATGCATGCGTCGGTTACGTTGGCAAACCCATAGTTCTCCGGATTATTGACTGCTCTTTCCAGATATTCCTGGGTATTGATGAAGAAAATGTCGGCATCAGGATAAAGTTGTTTCCACTCATCAACACGAGCTGCCAATCGCTCATTATGTGTGTCAGAAGCAAAATTTAATAATTCCCTGTCCGCTGTTTTAACAAATTTTGGAGTATCTCCAGCATGAGGAACACCTAACACAATAATGCGTCTTGCTCCTGCTTGCGCCAGCTTCAATACAGCAGAACTAACACCGTCAACAATGTTATCTATATAGGCACTCATCACAGAGGAATCGTATTTATCCTCATACTGCAAGGCATTGATATAATCATTACCACCTGAAAACACAAAATACACCGTCTCATGACTTAATTTTTGGTGTTCTAATAAATAGGCCTGTACGGTTAATCCAAGGCTGGGGGGAATCAATTTTCCTACAATTAATGTTTTAATAATTCCCAAAGGATGACGTATCACATTCCAAACGGTGAGCTGAGTGTCATAGGTCGCAGCCCAACTTCCGCCAAAAGCCCGGTTTAAATAAACATCGTCATCATCTTTTTTAATGGACAACATGTCGGCCAGATATTCATTCCAGACACGACCATTAGAAAATCTGGATTTCCAATAAGGTTTACCTGGTAATATGGGTACTAATTTAACCTGGGCAATCAAATTAACGATATAAGGAGCCAAATCATGATCAAAAAAATCGGTCACAGCAAGAATGCCGGCATCCAGGACTACTTGCGGGACATAATAATCATTCGCAAACTCGATCATTTTATTGATAACAAAGATTTTAAAAGGAGCCACAATATAAGCAGGGTTTTCTTCGTTGCGTAAACTTTTAAGCAGATGAGTAGTATTTCCGGTATCAGATAAACTGTCCCCAAAGACAACCATAGATTTAACAGGGATGGATGCAGTACTAACTAATGGAATAAAAAATAGCAAAATACACAGCCAGCGACACATTCTCTTGTGATGATACATACCAATCTCCTTATAAAAGCTAGCAAACCCAATTTAACGTTAGCTTGATCCTAAGAGTACGATCGGTATGAAATTGTTGTCAACGCATTATGAAATTTTTAGAACAACTGGTTTCTAATAGTGCATTTAAATCATTCCTATTGATTAAATTGTGAGTAAATGTTAATTTTTACCAAATTTTTTTGTCATTTTTAGGTAGTCCCGTGAAAGAAATAGTCATTGCTTCATTTTATAAATTTATACCTCTGATTGATTTTGAAACCCTGAGAGAACCCATGTTGGCTAAAATGCGTGAAACGGGCATTAAGGGTACCATTATACTTGCTCATGAAGGCATTAATGGCGGCTTTGCAGGCACCAGAGAACAAATGGATGTTTTTTATCAATACATGCACAGTGATGCTCGTTTTGCCGACCTGAATTTCAAAGAGACATTTGATAATGAAAATCCGTTCGATAAAGCCAAGGTTAAACTCCGTAAAGAAATCGTTACCATGGGCGTTCAAAACGTGAATCCTGTTGCAAATGAAGGCACCTATCTTGATCCGCAACAATGGCATGAATTGATTCAGGATCCCGAAGTCATTTTGCTGGACACTCGTAATGATTATGAGTTTGAACTGGGCGCATTCAAAAATGCAATTAACCCTGATATTGAAAACTTCCGTGAATTTCCTGAATACGTAGAACGCCATCTGAGTGACAAAAAAGATAAAAAAATTGCAATGTACTGCACTGGCGGTATTCGTTGCGAAAAAACAACGGCATTTATGAAAGAACAAGGCTTTCAGCATGTATACCAGCTGCATGACGGAATTCTTAACTACATTGATAAAATCCCCGAAACGGACTCATTGTGGGAAGGAAAGTGCTTTGTTTTTGATGATCGCGTTGCGGTAGATCAAAAATTAGAACGTGTCTATCCGCAGCTACCACAAGATTACAAGGATGAGAGATACCCCAAATAAATTCGGACAGTTCGATACAATCCTGTTCAGACTTACTCTGCGAATTCCCAACACATGAGCTTGGGAATTCGTTTAAGATGAGCCCAAGAAACAGCATTCATTCAGGACGTTCGTTTTTTTCAAGGTTAAAATGGCATTTAGATAATATGGCTCGATAATCCATAGCATTAATGCAACCTGCATGTATCTCATCATACCTTTCAGTTATAATAGATTCTTTTTACAGTTCAGGTGTCTTATGACAACCAAAAAACAATCCGACTCCAGCATCGCGCTGAATAGAAAAGCCGGTTTTGATTTCTTCATAGAAGATCAATACGAGGCAGGCCTTGTCCTAGAAGGTTGGGAGGTTAAAAGCCTGCGCGCAGGAAAAATCAATCTCTCGGATGCCCATGTCATCATTAAATACGGCGAAGCTTATTTATTAGGGGCACAGATTCAACCATTGAAAACAGCATCGACTCACTCAATCCCCGATCCAATACGCACTCGCAAATTATTATTAAACCGCAAAGAATTAAACCATTTGATTGGCAGCGTTGAACGACAAGGCTATACCATCGTGCCTCTGTCTCTCTATTGGAAAAAAAATAAAATCAAAGTAAAAATAGCTCTGGCTAAAGGTAAAAAAGAACACGACAAAAGGGATACCATCAAAAACAGAGAGTGGCAAAGAGATAAATCGCGCCTCATGAAAAAGAATCATTAAGGAGAACGTTGATGCAAATAGGTCAAGAAATACCAAATTTTGAATTCCATGCAACGAATCAATTAAACGCTCATATTCATGACTATAAAGGTAGAACGGTGATTCTCTATTTCTATCCTAAAGATGCAACCCCAGGCTGCACTACCGAAGGCCAAGACTTTAGAGACGCTCATTCGAAGTTCCAGGCGATGGATGCTGTTCTGTTTGGTATATCACGAGACAGCCTGAAATCTCATGAAAATTTTAAAAGCAAATACAATTTTCCCTTTGAATTGATCAGTGATCCCGAAGAACATTTATGCCAACTGTTTGATGTCATCAAAATGAAATCTATGTATGGAAAACAAGTTCGCGGTATAGAGCGCAGTACCTTTATCATAGATAAAACTGGTGTTTTAATCCACGAATGGCGAAAAGTTAAGGTCAATGGACATGTCGAAGAAGTGCTGAACTATGTAACATCATGCTAACTCGCTCTATTCAGCTGTTTGTTGTTATTGCCTCTTCAATACTGACCTTGGTCGCCACTGATATTTTACTACCCAGTCTGCCTCAGATTGCCCAATCATTTGCTGTCCCCTCTAGCGAGGCAAAATTAATCATTTCAATTTTTATGCTAGGCCAATTTGCAACAGTGCTTGTTTGGGGAATCATTGCCGATCTAATAGGACGTAGGCAAACCTTATTAACAGGCATGCTGATTTTTCTTATCGCTTCAATACTGAGCCTTTATGCTCATTCAATAAACTTCCTCTTGGCCTGTCGATTCCTGCAAGGAACAGGGGCTGTAGTGGTTCCTGTTGCAGGCTGGGCTTTAATCCAGGATCTATACCCCAAAGATGAAGGGGCACGGATTATGTCCTGGATTGGTACCCTTGTCGCAATGCTTCCTCTTTTTGCACCGGCAATCGGTGGTAAAATAGATGTACTTTACGGCTGGCAAATGAATTTGTATGGGATTGCCCTATATTCTACAATTTTGTGCATTTTGATGCTTATTTTACTAAAACGCTCAGCCAATAATAGCAATAGTGCAGCCCATGAATTAAAAGAAACATTGCTTATTTACAGCAAGATATTAAAAAACAAAACCTTTATTTCCTACATTGCTCTTTTTGGTTTGTTGAACTGTGGCGAATGGTGTTTTCTTACTGTGGCTCCTTTTTATTTCGATCACATTCATATCTCTCCGGATAAGATGGGTATTTTACTGATGCTTACCTCAATGGGATTTCTTTTTGGTTCCATGCTGGCATCCAGGTTATTCAGCCTTCTGGGGGTAGACAAAACCTTTTCATTAGGAATACACATCGCATTAGCAAGCAGCGCCTTACTGCTTGTGGGCAACTACCTCGGATGGTGTGACTATCAGATATTTAATGCCCTTGATATCAGCATGTATATATTTAGTTCCGCACTTCTGTGGGGGGGATCTACGTCGAGAGCATTACAGTGTTTTGATGAATTTCGTGGTTCCGCTTCAGCGGTTCGAAGCCTAATCCTGTTGTGTTTCTCCGCGTTCGGCACCTATTCAGGAAGAGTGCTCAACCATGAAAGTTTACTTCCAACGGGAATTGTTCTCTTGATTTTAGCCTTGTGTGCCTTATTTGTGTTTCATAGTAAAGAACTAAAGGCAGAACGGCTTAACACTGAAGTGGTCTATTAATTATAGCTGAAAAATCTTAAACAATTGTTCCTAAACAAAAAAATATAATTCTTGACGTCTTTAACTTACCTCCTCACAATGAAGATAGGCCAATAGTTCAAGCGACACAATATGAATCCAGACGCCTTAATTGATCTCTCAGGTGGTATGGTACAACTTGAATTATAAGAAATACTATTTTAGCTGACAGGGTGACCCTATGGATAATACCAATATTGGACTAAAGCTGTTCGTGCTTGATACAAATATATTAATGCATGATCCCACTGCAATTTATCAATTTGACGAGCACGATATTTATTTACCAATGGTGGTTCTGGAAGAACTGGATAGCCACAAAACGGGTACTTCAGAATTAGCACGCAACGTTCGTCAAACAAACCGCATGCTGGTGGAATTGATGAGTAACGCATCACATGAACAAATTGTGTCCGGTCTCCCTATCCCCAGTTTCATCCGCTCCAATAAAGGAAGCGTAAGCGGCAGATTATTTTTTCAAACGGATGAATTTGATCAAGTAGTACCATCCACTCTGCCGGGGCACAAAGTAGATAATACCATCCTGGCAACAGCATTAGGCTTACAAAAAAAATACGCGGGCAAAAGACAGGTAGTTATTATTTCCAAAGACATTAACTTGCGCATTAAAGCAGGAATTCTGGGAATACCAGCTGAAGATTATTACAACGATCAAGTGCTGGATGATGTGAATCTTCTGCATCGAGGACTGCATATTCTGGACAACGATTTTTGGGATACTCACGCCAAAGACATGGCATCCTGGCAAGAAAGCGGAAAAACCTTTTACCGGGTCAGTGGCCCCTTGGTCAATGAGTGGAATCCTAATGATTGCATCTGTACACAAGACGATGAATTTCAGGCCTTGGTAAAAAAAATAGACGGTGAACATGCCGTAGTTCAGTTGGTACGTGATTACACCCAGGCAAAAAATTCAGTTTGGGGTATTACCGCACGTAATCGTGAACAAAATTTTTCTTTAAACTTACTGCTCGATCCGGACATCGATTTCGTAACATTGCAAGGCTCTGCTGGTACAGGGAAAACATTACTGACCATTGCTGCCGGACTGACTCAAGTCTTGGATCAAAATCGTTACAACGAAATTTTAATGACTCGGGTAACCATCCCTGTGGGTGAAGATATTGGCTTTTTACCAGGAACCGAGGAAGAAAAAATGACCCCCTGGATGGGTGCATTAATGGATAACCTTGAAGTACTACATGGCTCTCAGGTGGGAGGCAGTTTTGGCCGTGGAGCAACACAAGATTTATTACAAAATAAAATAAAAATTCGTTCTTTAAATTTCATGAGAGGACGTACTTTTTTAAATCGCTACATCATCATTGACGAGGCACAGAACCTGACCTCAAAGCAAATTAAAACTCTGGTAACTCGTGCAGGTCCGGGCAGTAAGATCATTTGTCTGGGGGATATTAAACAGATAGATACACCGTACTTATCGGAAACTACTTCGGGATTAACTTTTGCGGTGGATCGATTCAAGCACTGGGAACACAGCGCACATATGACTTTAACCCGTGGAGAACGATCAAGGCTTGCATTTTATGCCGCGGAGCATTTATAGTACGTGTTTTACGAGGATTAATCATGACCGATCAAGCCATCACTTTTGATGATGTTTTACTTGTTCCCTCATACAACCACCATGAATCCAGACGTGTCGTTGACACGTCTAACACGGACCGATTGGGCAAACTGAGCTTAAATCTCCCGGTGATCAGTTCCAACATGGATACCATTACTGAAAGTACCATGGCAAATTTCATGCACAACAAAGGTGCTATGGGAGCGTTACATCGCTTTATGTCTATTGAAGAAAACATTCAAGACTTCAAAAAATGTCATGGCAACGTTTTTGTTTCCGTAGGCTGCACTGATGCGGAATTACAAAGAGCCGAAGCATTACGTGATGCAGGTGCTGATTATTTTTGCGTTGATGTAGCTCATGCCCATGCAAAATACGTCGGTAAGACGCTGAAAAGTTTGCGCAAATTGCTGGGCGACCGCTGCATCATGGCAGGAAATGTTGCCACCTATGCAGGTGCCGATTATCTTGCTTCCTGTGGCGCAGATATTATTAAGGCAGGTATTGGAGGCGGTTCAGTTTGCAGTACGCGAATTAAAACGGGATTTGGAGTTCCGATGCTTACCTGCATCCAGGATTGTTCACGTGCCGATCGCTCTATTGTCGCGGATGGAGGGATTAAAACCTCCGGGGATATAGTCAAGGCACTGGCCTTTGGAGCTGATTTTGTCATGATTGGTGGAATGTTAGCAGGAACCACGCCAACACCTGGTGATGTCATTCAAAAAGAAGATGGCTCAAAAGTCAAACGCTACCGCGGTATGGCATCCAGAGAAGCGCAGGAAGCATTTTTAGGTCAAATGCACGAATGGAAAACTGCTGAAGGAGTCGCAACAGAAGTTCCATTCAAAGAAAATCCTGATGGAATAATTGCTGATATCGTAGGTGGCTTAAGATCGGGTCTAACCTATGCTGGAGCAGATACAATCAGTGAATTACAGCGAAAGTTAAATTATCTGGTGGTAACCCAGGCAGGTCGTATAGAAAGCTTGCCTCATAAATTGCTTGAGCGTTAACAGTATATGAAATCAAGCTAACCGGATCATTCATGCTCAGGTTAGCTTGCTGTTTTATTGCAAATCTCCATAACATAAAATGCTCTGTTTAAAACATGCAGGGAACTCATAATCCAAATTAAATATTCATTGCATTGCCCAAATCTTCTGTAGGTTCCATATCGGGCTGTGTTTTATTAGCCTTCGATGATTCTTGACTTTTTTGATCATAAGCAGAGGTATCTGCCAATTTTAAAGGTTCTTCTCCCTTCGGTGAAGGGGAATCTGGAAATGGGGTCATTGCAGACACAGACTCATTCTCTGCCGATACATCGGCACTTTGCTCCTGTTCAGAAGTGGGGACATCGCCAGAAGGATTGACACTAACCTCATCAGTAGGTTTATCACTGATCGCTTCAGTAACTTTGGGGCTGACCTCATCATTCGGTTTGACACTGACTGTATCAGAAGGTTCGATACTTACCTTTTCTACAATGGGAGGATTATCCTCATTACTACGCCCCTGAGATGCTGTTGACGACTGTTCAGATGAAGGAGTGGGTTGTTGATTTACTGGCTCGTTTCCTGACTTGGAAAAAGCACTCTTAATTTTATCAACAGCGGCATCAGCTCCTTTTTGAGCCAGATTTCCTGCAATGTTTCTAATGGGATCGTATAATGCGCTATTAATTTTGGAAGCAGTTCCATAAAGCTGATTAAACAACTGCATCATGGGATCCTCTGATTTTTTCGCTTGATCTTCTTCTTCTTGCTTTTTCTTCTTTCTTTGATTTTCAGCGAACTGATCTGCAGGGGCTTGTGCCAGCTTGCTCAACCCTTCTTTAGCTTTTGAAGCAATGGCTGCACCTTTTTTTGCAAAATCAACTGCTTTATCTAAAAAACTGGGACCTGAATCAGGGGCTGGTGTTGGGGAAGATGTTTTGGAAGCACCTGCTGTACTCGTTGTAGATGTTGGTTCGGAGCTTTGTGGAGTATTCTCGGCCATATCAAATTACCTATTTAAAACTGATTTACCTAAATTATAGTAGCTAAACAGTGATTTGTATTTTTTAATCACGAAATTAACTTTTATTTAACAATTAAATTTGATTTTCACCATTCTGAACTTTTTAATGGGTAATGCATTGAATCGGTCTCAAAGGTAACTCATGTTGCATAGCTCGGTTGAAATGGGCGAACTGCTGAAGGAAGGATTGATCTGTATTCGGGGATTCTGTATTTTGGTGAGGATGAAGAAAATCTCAAAATAACCAAGAGATTGGATCAAGATGACTGGCCAACTCACTCTATAACCAATAAGAGTCTATAAGGCCATAACCAGTTCAGGATTCTGAGCTATAACCTGTGCCGCTTGCTGTATTAATTGAGCGGTATTTATATCATGCTGCGATCCGCTGATTTTTTGATTGTATGCTTTAGCTTTTGCATCATAAAGATCGAAAACAGTAGAAGATTCTAAAGGCTCGTTTGCACTATCAGCAGTCATTGGAGTTAAATTCATCTAAATCACTCACTAAAATTATGTATTATAAAGCAATTATATCAAAATAAGTTCTATAATAAATTAAAGACTCGATAAAAATAATGCTGTTTCACCATCTTAAAAGCAGGTAAGCCATGAACGATAACGACTTTCGCTACATGAGACGCGGCAAACAACTCTCAGGGTTAACGAAGGAAGAACTGACCCTTCTTAAGCCCATCAACCAACGAGGAGTGAGGTTCGAGCGTGCTTTACTTGTACTGCATGGTTTTTCATCTTCACCCGCAGTTTATCGCTATATTATTCCAGAATTAAAGCACTACGATGCTATTGTGTGCCCGGTTCTTCCGGGTCATGCGGAGAGTATTGAGGCATTTTCTCACTCCAAAGCATCCGAATGGTTATTGACAGCACACCATGCCTGCGAAACACTAACTAAAGAATATAAGAAAGTCGATGTATTAGGCCTGTCATTAGGAGGTTTATTAGCTTGTGAACTCAGCCAGCGTTTTAACCTGAATCATCTCTTTCTTCTGGCACCCGCTTTAAAATTGCACATGAAAATAAACTCCATGCTCAAGCTAGCCCAGATACTAAAATATTTTGGATTTCGTCATCTACGTAATGCAGCAGGAAACCTAAAAACCGACGAACATGCTGAAATTGCCTATAGAAAACTTCCAATAAATTCTATAATTGAAATGCTGACTCTGGCTCAACAATATGAATGGGTTCCACCCACCTGTCCCGTCGATCTGTTTCTGGGCGCCTTTGATGAAGTCGTTGCATCAAAAGAAGTCGAGCAATTGTTTTCATCACTACCCAATGTCACCATACATTGGTTAAAAAATTCCGCACATGTATTACCATTGGACAGTGATTTCCAAGAAATAATAAAATGCATTAACAGGGTTTAGATAGTTCAACTGATCCGATGGAGCTTCAGAACTTTACTGCACAGGATGACAGAGGATACTCAGTACGACAATCCGAAAGGATTGCCATACTCATCCTATTGCGCTAAGGGAATTGTTTGTTATAGCGATTAAAGTCTTCTCTATCAAACTGACTCCATTCCCGCAAATCAAGTACAGAACCATTATAAGCCATAAAATCAGCTCGAGTTGTTGGAATATTAAAATAATAGATATCACTGGCATCTGTCGCCAGATTGCTTTGATGATTCACCGCAGAAATTTCCGCAACCGATTTATCATGGGTCTTCACAAAGCTTCGTTGAGCGCGTAAATAGCGTCCTTTAAACTGCGCAACACCCCACAGCTCGACATCAAGTTTATTGACTATTCCAGCCAATTGTACTCTAGCAGCACTTTTTGCCCGAATGATCAAATCGTTGCTTTTTACCCAATACAGGCTTAACCAGGCATCGCCATCAATATCAAGCTTGGCAAGATTAGCAAATCCCGTTAATTGAACTTTGGGATTTCCTTTTAAATAAACTTGCAAATTACGGCTTGTTAGACCATTAATTTGTGTTAGCCCACTACCAACTACTTCCAGGCGCTGCAACCCTATAGTTCCTGCCAATCGGGTTGTACCCGGATTTGAAATGTACAGATTTAAGTAACTGGTATGCAATCGGCTACCGCGTATAGAGCCAGCACCAACATATCGAACACCGTTTAAAAATTTGCCGCGAATGTCTGCATTAACCGCACCAAAACGTGGAAATCCTTTGCCTAAAGCTAAATATAAGGTTCCGTTGGAAACCACTGAAGTGACCTGAGCCAAATCTCTGGGATCTCCTGTTAATAGAACTTGAGGCTTTTTATAGCCAGTATGCAAATGAATGTTCATTTGTCCCTGAACATCCACCTGGTTAAAAGCAGGAACCTGCCGGTGCTGGTTCATACTGCTGCTTGGATAGTGAGTTACTGGAGCAGGCGTCTTTTGCCCATTATGAACGCAGCCAGCCAATAAAAAGGCCATTAGAATCAATGAATAATACCGCTTAAGCATAATCTTCATTCCTATTTCAATAATCTCTCTACATTAGAGTAAGTTATAGCAATGTGCAAGGCAGTATCCTGATTAGTCACAGGCCAAATGAGTATTTGGCCCCCTAAAGCTAATACCAGCTGTCTTTACTAAAATCTGAAATAGTGACATTGCTGGAGCACGAATCATGATATTGATGATCAGGAGCCTTGTTAATTAAGGATGCCACAGACTCATTAAAAGGAATTAATGACGGTAATTGAATAAATACATCAACCAGATAACCGTCTTTACACCCCAAATAAATTTTGCCGGCGTTGTTTGAGCCAAAAGCCAGGCTGATATGTTCTCGTACCAGAGCCAACTGTACCGTCTTACCTTTGTGTCTCGTTAAAAATTGGCCAAAGACAGACTCATCTACTTCGCGCGCTAACTTCATTGCCAATGAAAAATAATCATCCGGTTTTAACACCTGGCAACTACCGTGTTTGTTCCATTCATGTCGCTCTAAACAACTGCCGTATTTATAACTGGGCATGAATATTTTAAGTTGTTCATCAACTGATGCAGACAAATTCAAAGGTGTATAATCACAATGATTGGCGCGTGGTTTCACATCACAAAAGCCATATCTTTGACCACAATTTTCCTGGTTGGGCCATAATCCATGCAAGGTCAAATGATTGGCCTGATAGGAGTTTACCATTAATTTCCTGCATTCAGGCTTACCGGCTTCATAGCCATAAGTTTGACAAAATCCAGGTTGAGAGCTTAGAGCTAAAACATGTGAATCGGCCATACCGGATCTGGAATCACATTTTTCGGTATTGCGCTCGGTATACTCTGTAAGGCCACAATCGGCACTGACCCAGCGTAACGTATTATGATGTTCGGGAATAACGACGCGTAACCAATCCGGTGGGCTTTTATTAATTTCTTTTAATGGATACTGCTGATGAATTTGTACCATTAAATTGTCGGGATTTGTTTTTTTATTCTTAGAAAGGTAAGCAGGGCATGTTTTCGTTGCTTGGAAAGTACCACTTACTGCATTTAAGGCGTTTACATTAACAGAAAAAGCAAGGAACAACAGGGTGAGGAACTTTATCATTATGCATCCCGACCATAGTTTGGTAAGCACATTATACCTAAGTCCTTTTCGAAAGCCAGCTTTAAACTATTCTGTAATCAAATTTGATAAATAAGGATTTTTTTCCATCTTCTTCAGTGATGTAACCAAGCAAATCTAAACCAATTGTATCGTTAATGAGGTTAAAAATATTTACGAGTGGGCGAAATTCTGTATTAAAATTTTATCAAAAAAACAGTTTGTCGATACCAAAACGATGAAACGGTGTCACTTTTCTATCTATTTCACACGATTCAGATCTTGTAAAATTTCTCACTCTTGCCGCAGCACGGACGCAAACAGCTCGAGTGAGACAATTTAAGAAAAAGCGCTTTTATAAAGCAGTTACTTCCTCAGCTTGCAGCCCTTTCGCACCTTTAGTCACCAGGAACTCAACTCGTTGACCTTCCACTAAAGTTTTACGCCCTGCACTGCTGATAATGGATCTAAAATGAACAAAAACATCATCCTGACCATTATCCCGACTAATGAAGCCATACCCTTTATCATCATTGAACCACTTAACGTGACCAGTTTCTTTAACAGACATTTCTACTTTCCAATTAAAATTAAACACAAACCTGTGATCAAATTCAGGAAACAAGGCGAAGCTTTTAGCGGTATTAATTCGAATTGCTCAGAACAGCCCAAGATTGAATCCCGCGAAAACCAACATGTTAACTGAAAATCATTAGCTCACAAGTAATTAAAATTATAATATGATGTTCTACAAATAGCGAGGAATATGTACAACTTCTTTATAAATGATGCAGAGTTACCAGGCCTTTAAACTACAAAGGTCTGGTGAGATCATGACGTAACTTAAAGAATACTGCAGCGGCTTTTTTCACTCATTTCTTTATCAAGGTTATTGAGTGGTGAAAACACCGGAGCCGTAAAAAACTGAATTCCCCTCATTACATTTTTAAACGAGAAATTCTCTTCATACGTGGGCGAAGGGGTAAATAATTCGCTCATTGTATCGGTTGCTTTATTGCCGACACTGACCACATCCTCAAAGCCACCTAAAACGTAGGATCCCAAGTAAATAGTATTCCCTGTTTGCTGTTCTTTATCCAGCTCCAAACGAACCTCCCACGGCAGAGTAGACATATAGTCTTCCCAAATTTTTTCTTTAATAACCTCTACTTCAGTTACGCCTTCAATAGACTTTAGTTCCTCTATCAACGCAGCATGATCAAAAGTAAAATCATTATGATTTGGAGGCAAATTTACATAAACAGTACATAATCGGCCATCATCTGGTCCTGTGCGATTATCTCGGGTAGTAATGAGAGCCAAATGACCAAAACCGGCTTCATCAAGTCCTTGTGGGAAATAATATTGGTGCGGAGGTAAGCCCTTGATCTTATATACAGCAACAGGATATCTATAAAATTCCAATTGTTTCACACAGTTTGTTTCAGTTTCAGTTAACTCCATCCCCAGGGAAGGCCAATTTTTAGGAGAAGTAGCTAAAACCAAAGCATCTGCAATTTCTGTATATTCTATACCATTTTGTACATAATTAACGGTAACTTGATCCGAATTCCGGTCAATATGAGTGACATGAGCATTCAGGCGAACATCAAAATTCCGGGCAATCTGTTGCATCAGCAGCTGAAATCCCCCGTGTATTGCCAATAATGCAGGTTGTTGGACTATGTGTTCCACCAAAGCAAGCTCAGGCAGTGTCATTTTACCGAAATACTCAAGAACACTATAAGTAGGGCAATGGGTTATAGCACCATAACCAAAACCAGGCACGAAGGGCTTGGTCAAAAGAGGAACATGTTTCATTTCTCTTAACGTGCAATACTCAGTAAATGGACGTTGTAACTCTTCTGGAAGTTGTTTTTTATTTTGTTTTGCGTCTTGATAAATATCATAATCTTCATTAAAAGTTGACATCTCACTAATAAGTTCTTTAACAAAGACTATTTTCTCAGCAAAAGATAATCCATTATATTTTTGTTGTATTTCAACTGTTTCCTGTTCCATTGGCACCATGGTTTCGTAAGTGAGGCCATGCTCGATTAAAGCATCAATCACTACCCCATAGTTAGATGCTACAGCCCCGGCTCCCAGTTCAGTTTTCAGCTCTGGATGATTAGGGTCGGAATAGGTACGACACTTACCACCCACTTCACCCTCGCGCTCCAAAAAGAGCATTTCTATACTCACATGGTGTTCGTCGGCTATTTGTCGAAGCTTGCGAGCACCAAATAAAGCGCTAGGCCCTGCACCAATAAAAATCACTTTAGAGGGAAGTTTTTTCATGACAATCCTTGTTCATTTAACTTAATAAAAAATCCATTCATCTTTGAAGTGGAATCATTTCGCTACCGATTTATCATAAAAAAGGATAAACGGCGCCCTGCTCCATATACATCCAATCAATATGAAGCACAAATTAAATTAACATAGGAATTAGGGAGTTAAAACCAGGGGCTATTGAATACTCCGGAGAAACATCACCCGAAATGCACTATAAGCCCCTCTTGCCCTAAAATGGATTGATAGGTGGTAATACATTAGAACTCTGCTTTTTATCGGCATTTGATCGTTTAAGAGCTATTACGGCTCGCAATAACTCATCGCCTCGCCATAAAATTTTCTCATCACTTTTATATAAAACCTGTGACAGTAGATGAATCTGTTTTTTTAATTGAGCATCTCTAACCAGCTTGGTCAAATCAGAAAGATTCAGTAACGGAGCATCAGGCCATTGCACCTTACCCCATTTTAATAATGCATCACGTGCTTTTTTCGGATTGCATTCAGTACATGCTTTATTTAATTCCGTAAAAGCCTTCCTGACTTGTTTTTTAGGGGAATGACGGTTGTGTTTTTGCCATCCCCACAATCCTAAAGTGATGACCCATGCAAAAGCAAAGAGAATGGCGACAATCCACCCCCAGTTAAATGAAGCCTGTGGATATGAATCAATTACTCGACCTTGGTTCCCTGTCGTTGGCATTACGGAACTGTTTTGGGATTCGGTTTTTTCATTGCTGGTCGCTAAAGAAGGAGTAATATCAAGACTTCGAGGCGCCAGAACCGCAACTTCATCCTTACCCGTTTCCGTATTAAACCAGTGGAGGCGTAATTCAGGGATGGTAATTTTTCCTGCTTTATTAAACAAATAAGTTACTTTAAACTGGGTACTGCCTACCAACTCACCTTGTTTTACCTGATTTTTATCAGCACCTTTTTCAGGGTACACACTAAACGCATCCATTTCTTCAAAATCAAGGGTGGGCAATAGCTGTGCGGGAATGGATACCCCTTCAAGCGTTACTGTGCGGGTTAATGTGCTTCCTTGACCAAGGGTCTGATTCGAATTTTCATACTGCTCACTTAATTTAACCTGTTTTGCAGGTAACCATAATTTACCCTTATATTGAGAGGGAATAGGCTGTACGTTTAGCTTGATTGTTTTATCTTCAACTTTAATTCGCTGAGGATTGATATCATAAATCAAGGCAGTAAACTTTGGAGAAATGATATCCAAAGTACCGCTTTTTTGCGGAAAAATCGCATAATTTTGTTCTTCTACAACATAGTTAACATTATTTTGTACGGTTTGATAGCGCTTGGCATCCCCTAGCGGAATTAACAGGGCATTATCTACTTGTGGCCCCTGATATTCGGCATCCAGAAGTCTTTTGCTGTTGTATAACTTAACGGTATAAATGATCTGTTGATTCACATAAGGTTTCTTTTCATTCACACCTGCCGTCAAAACAACATCTTGTTGCTGCGCGGAATTGTTTTGAAAATCCTGATTAGTCTGACTGCCATCTACATTAATAGTAATAGGATTGCTTTTATCCAATCCCAGTTTTATTGCAGGAATAGTTAATATGCCTGGCTTTAAGGCTTTTAACGAAATAATCCATTGACTGGCCGTTTGAGCCTGACCATTAATAAGTATGTAGTTAACATGACGTTCCGTACCGTAAATGGTGAAGTCCTTTTGCAACACGGTCAAATCTGGAACACCCCCATTTTGAGCACTGTCATCAGTTATGATTAATTTAAAAACATCACCCAAGGCTACCTGGGATGGTTCAACTTGCACCTGAATTTCCGCAAAAGCAAACAGCGCATAACAACTTAACAATACCGATATTATTATTTTTTTCATTGGTACCACCCACGTTCTCTTCGTAAATGATCTCGTAAAAACTTTTCTCTCAGCAAACCACCTGGATCGTCAGGAATCAGCCGTAACCATTGCTGTTTTGCTTGTTGCTTTTCCTGCTCCGCTTCAGACTGAGCATCACCTTCCTGCTGATCCTGATTTGTTTTACTTTGATCTTGTTTGTTATTTTGCTGATCTTTGTTTTGCTGATCTTTGTTTTGCTGATCTTTGTTTTGCTGATCTTTGTTTTGTTGATCTTTGTTTTTTTGGTTCTTATCGTCCTTATCTTTATTTTGTTTTTGCTCTTTATCTTTCTTTAACAATTCTTCTAACAATTTACGGTTATACAATGCATCCTGATTATCAGGATTAATTTTTAACGCTTTGTTATAGGCATCTATAGCCTGTTCGTATTGTCCCATATGTGCTAACGCATTGCCTTGATTGTAATAGCCCTGCTCATTATTTAATTCTTTAAACAATTCAGCGGCCTGCTCATAATCACCGGCACGATATGCGGCTGACCCGATCCAATCATTTCGTTCAAATGTCTCTTTTGCTTTCTTAAACTGCCCTTTTTCCATCAAATGCTGGGCCTGTTGATCGGGTGTATACCACAAATCAGACCAGCTAAATGCTTTGGCTTGCAAGGAAGAGAGTAGAATCATTAAGAATATCAAACAGCGGATCATACGGCCACCCTCTGCAACCAGCCTCGTCGAAATACAGGTAACAAGAACATTAAGGCAGGAATTAAAAACCATCGTCCCTCATCTCGCCAAAGTGGGATGTCATCCTCTTTGCTTAATGCATACTCCTCATTTCCAGTGCTATTAAGCCATAGGTCCAAATCACGCGAATCAGAGGAGTATCTTAATAATTGACCATTACCCGCATTGGCAAAATTTTGAAACAAGGGATTTAATTTACTGTCTGCCCTAACAGGTAAAATTGAAGAATGAATACCGGATTGAGCCAATTTTTTGGCTTTATTAATGGCATCAGATGAAGGCGTGTCGGCAGTTAAGACTAAAATTTGGCCGTGTTGGTACCCAGCCTGGCTAATCAATTGACTGGCCTCATTTAGGGCACTAACCAAATTTTGTCCACCTACTGGCATTACGTCCTGGGTCAAAGAAGATAATAGAGAAGATATGGTTTGCCCATCATCAGTTAACGGAGAAACGACAAAAGGTTCTCCTGTAAAAACAATCAATCCAAATTGCCCAACGTCCTTACGTGTCAATACATCGTGCAATTTGAATTTAGCTCTGCTGAGTCGATTGGGGGTCAAATCATCTGCCATCATATTATCAGACATATCCAATACCAGAACTCGGGGTTCTATAGGTCTGTAAGTGGGAACCGGTAATTTAACCCAACTGGGTCCAGCTATGCTGATAATCATGAAAAAAACACTCAACAATAATAAAATCACCGAGAATTTTCGCGTTCCCTGACGTTTACTTTGAATTAAATGACCCAGCAAATGACTGTCGCATACCTCTCCCCAGGCATGTAGCCGGGGAGTTTGCCGCCATAGAACAAAAGCTAAACCGATCAAAGGGATTACCAATAATAGCCACCATGGCCTCAAAAAATGAAAATCCGCCATCATAACTTCAGTTCCTCCCTGGATCTAAATAGTGCCTTCATGTTAAGAACCCATTCGGCTTTTCTACCCATCCAATAAAAACTTAATAATAAAGCCAATCCAACAAACCAGGGATAATATTCTTTTTGTGGACGGACTGTAGCCTGCTCCTGCTTGACGGTTTCCAGTTGGTTAATGGTCTGATAGATGGCTTGTAAAGACTCGGTATCTGTTGCTCTAAAATAACGTCCGCCCGTCATATCGGCCATTTTCTTTAAAGTGTCTTCATCAAGATCAGCAGTCACGTTCTGATTAAAGAAATCCATGCTTAACGCTCTGGGATCTGCCTCAGAACCTAATCCGATAGTATAAATTTTAATTCCATCATCACGAGCTAACTCAGCGGCTTTTAATGGAGCTAAAACTCCCGAATTATTTGCTCCATCTGTTAAAAGAATGATCACCCGACCCTCTTTGGGCACTTCATCCAATCGTTTTACAGCTAGGCCCACAGCATCTCCGATTGACGTTGTTTTTCCTGCTAAACCTGCCGTTGCATCCTCAATGCGCATTAGCACACTGTGCTTGTCATAAGTAAGCGGAGTTTGCAAATAGGCGCGAGTTCCAAAAAGAATCAAGCCAATTCGATCACCCTTTCGATCCTGTACAAATTGCTCTGCAGCTCGTTTCACAACCAATAAACGGCTGGCTGGACGACCATGCAAGATCATGTCATTAATTTCCATGCTTCCGGACAAATCAAGTACCATCATGATGTTGTAGCCCTCTCTGGCTACTGGTTTAGGCTCACCAACCCAACGCGGACCAGAAAGAGCCAATACAAGCAATAACCAAACTAGAGCAGGGATGATTAATAATTTCTGGGCTGAAACAGATCGCTTTTCCTGTTCCACGATTCCTGCCATTGCTTCAAAAAAGGGGACTTTCAATGCAGTAGGCACTGTAACTGTGACTCTGGGTAACAGATACCAGATCACCACAGGTAAAGGCAATGTAACAAGCACCCAGGGATTCACGAGTTCAAACATGGAGCCCCCCGTTGTTTAATCCATTGCTCTGCACAAGTAAATAAAGGATCCAGATTCACAGACTCCGCCGTTTTAAATGGCGACTCCAGAAGCATGGCCTTAACTTGTTTAAAATCAATGTTTTTACTGGATTTATTTAAAAAATCGATCCAATCGTCACCATGAATACTGGCCACTTCAGCTCTCGGGAAATACACTAAAGCAACTCGTCGTAATAACTCTGAAATTCGCGCACTGGCGATTTGGACATTTCGATCCTTGAGGTAATTTTCTTTGTAAATATGCAATAAACCAAGTGCCTTGCGTTTTGCCAAACCGTTAATATGTCGTTTATAGGACCAATACGCGATACCGATGATAAGCAAAAACATCATACTCATCAGCACATACCATCCTGGAGCCAAGGGCCACCATCCTATGGGATCTGGTAAATGGATGTCCTTTAATTGAGCCAAGGGATCGGTTTTAGCCACGAGACCTCCTTGGAAAAGTCTGGCGCACCAATTGAGTCAGATTTGTCTCGGAGGTAGCCTGTACGTATTGAATTTGCAAGCGCTTGAATTGTTCTCTTAAGTATTCAACTCTCTGCTGACAATACTGTTCATAAGCAGAACTTACGGCAGATAAACTGGTATCCAGTATTATTTCATGCTGGCCATTAGTCATCGCATACTGCTCTGGCTTGGGTGGCGCTAACTCTAGACGGTCACAAATATGGTACGCCAGGATATCATTATGGCCACGCAATCGATTCAGATGCTTTTCACATTCTGCATCCATAGTATAAAAATCACTGATTAATACCAAAATACTTCCCGGCCTTACTACCCGACGCAATCTCACAAGCGCATCACTTAGCAGTCTGGGTTTTTCTTCCCGTTGTGCTTCTGTCTGTGCAGTGTATTGGCTCAGTGATGCCAACAAAGGCAAAACACCAGAATCACGGCCACGCGGAATAAATTCACTATGTTCTGAAGCTGAAAAAAAGAAACCGCCTACCCTGTCTCCTTGTTTAATGACAGTCCATGCCAGAATCGCTGCCAATCGTGCAGCAACTACTGATTTAAAAGCGACACGAGTACCAAAAATCATGGATGGATTAAAATCAACAAGAAAAACGACTGGCCGCTCACGTTCTTCCTGATAAATTTTTACATGAGGCCTGCCTGTACGAGCAGTAACTCGCCATTCCATATGACGAATTTCATCACCTGCCTGATAATTTCTCACCTCGGCAAAATCCATTCCACGACCACGCAATTTGGACAAATGAGAACCAGAACGCAAAGCCCTGCCTTCAGGTTGATATTGAATCGATTGAGCATAGCGTCTCAGATCGATTAATTCATTTAACTCAGCAACAACACCATCTGCCATAAAAACCTCTAAGGAATAGCAACCAAGCGTAATAGCGAGTCAATAAAATCATCGCTGCTCACTCCCTCAGCCTCAGCTTCATAACTCAACAGTATTCTATGCCGCAACACATCATGGGCAACGACATGAATGTCATCTGGAACGACATAATCTCGCCCCGCAAGCCACGCGTGTGCTTTCGAACACCTATCTAAAGCGATAGTGGCACGAGGACTGGCGCCAAAGCGCAACCAACGACCCAGCTCGTCACTATAGACGCCAGGATTTCGCGTTGCAATCACCAACTGCACCAGATAATTTTCCAATGCCTCGCTGGTATGTACTTTTAATACCTGCTTTCGTGCTTCAAATAAAGTGCTTTGCTGCAATTTGGGAAATTGTTCGTGTTTCACCACAGCCGCCCCCAATGCTTCTTTGCGAGTCAAAGCAAGAATATCATGCTCAACCTGAGCATCAGGATACCCAATTTTAACGTACATTAAAAAACGATCCAGCTGAGCTTCCGGCAAAGGATAGGTACCCTCCTGCTCAATTGGATTCTGCGTCGCCATGACTAAAAACAACTCAGGAAGAGGGTATGTTTTACCACCAATGGTAACCTGCCGCTCAGCCATTGCCTCAAGCAAGGCGGATTGGACTTTTGCAGGGGCACGGTTAATTTCATCTGCCAAAATAAGATGATGGAAAATAGGGCCGGGTTGAAATACAAAAGAACCATTTTGCGGATGATAGACATCCGTTCCTGTTAAATCACCGGGCAAAAGATCAGGAGTAAACTGAATACGATGAAAATCACCTTCAACCCCATCAGACAACTCTTTTACCGCCCTTGTTTTAGCCAGACCGGGTGCACCTTCAACCAATAAGTGTCCATCAGCAAGCAAAGCAATTAAAAGCCGGGAGATGAGGCCTTTTTGACCCAAAATCCGCGAATTAAGGTGATCACTTAACCGCAATATCTGATTCTGCACCGTGTCTACACGTTTATCGTCCAGTTGCTCCATTACAATTACCTTTCGAAAAAAAGCTTATCCTAACGTGATTCAATCCAGATGCCAAGTAGCTATCCCAACCACGGCATCAGCCAACCTATTCCAATGGCATTATATAAAAGCAACATGGAACAATCACTATTCAGTCGTCCATAAAATGGGCTGTCAGTAGGGTTGATTAACAATAAAATGCCCACAAACCAAGATCACTATCTGCAACCTTAGGCGTTTCATTTAAATTAGGGGCTGTTGACATTTCTCTATATTCAAGCCTACTTTCCGCGACTTGTTCGCGGAATCGAGAGATCTTGCGCAAAACAAGAACATATTGCATCTATAAAGATTGAATTGGGTCCCGCGAACAAGTCGCGGGACGTCGAAACTTGAATTGTAAGCAACGCCTAAAAACAAAAATGAACGGTCACTGATAATCACTATGAAGCTCAAGGGGCATCATCGCCTGAACCCGCTCGTATAAAGAAATTATTTTTTCGCAAAATACATGAAGCTGTTGCGTATTTTCCCATAAATCATAGCCAATTCCTTTATTGAACACCTGTTGTCTTGATAAAGTTTTGAGCAGAAAAATCTCTTGGGTAGAGAATCCCAGATGGATATTTAACTCCACCAGCTCCATCAGATTTTTATATTCCTTGATGGGTCGATGATCATGCAGACAATAAGCTTTAAAAGTCAATTGAAACGCCTGATACATCAGCGAAGTTATAGGGGCAAATGAATCCAGAGAATCCTCATTCCTGATGATTCCCTGTGAAATCTGTTGGAGCAAATAATCGGCAGAATAGGCATGTTGAGTCGCTATGCTGACTAATTCCAAAGGCGATAAATAACGCTTGTCCATCTGGAGTCTCTCCTGTTCCAAAAGGTACGGAGTAATCAAATCCCTATTACGTCGATGATGACTACTTCTTAGTATTAGATATGTGATAAAATGAGGCTGATTATATCCTTTAATTTATTACATGCACACAATTATTAATAGCCCATTTCAAATAGGTTCCCTTAAACTCCCTCATCGACTCATTCAAGGCCCATTAGCTGGCTACAGTTGCGCGCCATTCAGAGAATTGTTTCATCAATACACCCCGCCGGCGTATTGCGTATCAGAAATGAGCTCTGCTCTTGATGTGTTACACAAACATGCCGATCACTCTCGTTACATTTATCGGTCACCGAATGAAACCGTACTGGCTTATCAAATCTCTGGAACTGATCCCGATGTATTGGCCCAGGCTGCGATTAAACTACAATCCTGTGGTGCTGACTTAATTGATATAAATTGCGGATGTCCCAAAACTAAAATCCGCAAGAAAGGGGCAGGCAGCGCTTTACTGGATAATCCGGAGAAGCTCATTAAAATCATCCAGACAGTACGTAAGTCACTATCCATTCCTCTTACAATAAAAATTCGCATTCAAGGTAATGAAAACGATGTACTTTTGGCCCAACAGATTGAAAAAGCAGGCGCTGACGCACTCATCGTACACGGAAGACGCTGGATTGATGATTATGACATTCAATGCAATCTGCACCAGATTGCACAAATAAAACAAAAAATCAATATTCCGGTGATTGCCAATGGAGACATCTGTACGCAAAGCAACTTGTATGAAGCATTAAGAATCAGTGGCTGTGATGGCTTTATGATCTCTCGCGCAGGCAGCGGACGCCCATGGTTGTATCAGGAGTTACTGGAACAACGTACTGTGCCTATCAACAGCACTGAGATCATACAGATCTTTATGACCCATTTACATGGTCTCAAAACACTTGAAGATGAGTATAAATCAGTTCTACAAAGTAAATCGCTGGTACGCTACTACTTCAAAAACTTGCTGGATATCCCACAATTGAATCGATTTTACCAATTGAATTCATTAACAGAAATTAATGAATTTTTGCTTGAAAACGTCACTCGAAACTAAAAATAGTTAGCTCATTTTTTACCCGATCAGGCTTCGTCCTCCATCCACGTTTAAAACCTGCCCCGTTATAAATGGATTTTCAACCAGGGCCATTATTGCCTGAGCAATGTACTCAGGATCCCCATGACGTTTTAAAGGCGTTTTATCAACGATATTTTGTTGTTCCTTTGTACTTAAACTGTTTGCTTCTTCTGGCCAGGCAATAGCTCCGGGCGCTACTGCATTCACTCTGATAGAGGGTGCGAATTCGCGTGCCAGGCTTCTGGTTTGCATTTCAAGCGCGGCTTTACTTTGGCAATAAACTGAATAACCTTTAAGGGGTTTTTGGGCATGAATATCCGTCACGTTAATGATAGTTCCGGAGTGTTTGCTTAGTAAAGGACGCGCTGCGAGACTCAGTAAAAAAGGAGCTTTTACATGAATATCAAACAATTGTCGCCAATCGTCTTCATTGAATAAATCTGAATCATTTTTGATAAAAACCGATGCGTTGTTGACTAATAAATCCAATCGGCCAGCCCACTCGGATACTGTAGTGATGATCGCTGATGCAGCCCCTTCTTCAGTGAGTTCTCTTTGAATAACGATGGCGCTATTAGCTCGTATATGATTTAAATCAGCAGCCAATGCGTTGGCATCCTTCAGAGAAAAACGACAATGAATCACAACCTTATATCCTGCTCCATGAATTTTTTTAACAATGGCAGCACCTATTCGCCTTGCGCTTCCAGTGATCAATGCCACCTTTGCTTCTTGTTTGTTGTTCTGATTCACGGTATGGTTCCCCTTTTTTTACATAGTTTAATCGATTATGAGCTTAATACATACACTGCATACTCAGCTTAAGGAACAAAATGAATTGCCTTTTATAGAATTCATGCAACTGGCTTTGTATGCTCCGGGAGAAGGTTACTACAGTTCAGGATTACCCAAATTGGGAAAGCAAGGTGATTTTATAACGGCCCCTGAATTAACCCCCTTATTCGGCAAAACACTGGCCAATCAATGCAAACAAATTCTCACATCAATAGAACAGCCTATACTCTTTGAATTTGGTGCTGGCACCGGAGCGCTGTGTAGTGACATTTTAACTCATCTTGAACACCTGAATTGCTTACCCGAAGCTTATTATATTCTGGAAGTCAGCGCTGATTTAAGGCAACGTCAGCAAGAATTGGTTCAACAAAAAATCCCTCATCTGGCTCACAGGGTTTCCTGGCTTGATCACTGGCCTGAGACTCCATTTAATGGCGTTGTATTGGCCAATGAAGTACTGGATGCCATGCCGGTAAATCGGTTCATGCTCAAGGGCAATGAGATTTTCGAGAGTTATATTGCCCTGGACAAAGACGGTGAGTTAATAGAGCTCTTTAAACCCTGCCAAAACGAGCGGTTATATCATTACGTTAAGAATAATCTACCGCAACAAACCACGGAATACGTATCCGAAGTAAATCTGTTTATAGAAGATTGGTTGGCCAATATTTATAACATGCTCAACCATGGCGCTGTCTTTTTAATCGATTATGGTTTTCCTCGACACGAATACTATCACCCCGACCGAAATCAGGGGACATTGATGTGTCACTACCAGCATCATGCTCACCCAGATCCTTTACTTCATCCTGGTGAGCAAGATATTACTGCTCATGTTGATTTTACTCATGTTGCCGAAGCCGGACAGCAGGCTGGATTTCATATTGCCGGGTATACCAATCAAGCCTCTTTTTTGCTGGCTAATGGTCTGCTAAGCTTTATTAATTCGCTGGAAGATGAACGGGAACAATTCCGGGCAAAACAAGCCATAAAGCAATTGACTGATCCCAGTGAGATGGGGGAGTTATTTAAAGTCATTGCCTTAACCAAAAATCTGGACATTGATTTGAATGGATTTCTTCTAAACGATAAACGAGTGAGTTTATAAAATGAAAAAATACCTGACTACGGTGGAATTACAAAAAGAATCCATGAAATTTTCCGCAGGACACACCACGATTTTCTCGGCAACGGAACGAGAACCCTTGCATGGCCATATGTATGGGGTTTATCTGGCCTTGTCGACCTGGGTTGAAGAAAATGGGATGACCTTTGATTATCGCTATTATAAAGAACGCATCCATAAATTATGCCGTCAATTGAATCAGACTTTTTTAATGCCGCAATTCTCTCCATTTCTGGAGTATGCAGAGGATGCAGAATATTATTATTTTACTTTTAACGGTAAAAAAATTCCCTTCCTGAAAGAAGATGTGACCCTGATGCCATTAACTAATATTACCGTCGAGGAACTGTCACGCTGGTTTGTTAATGAATTAATAAAAGAGCATGAAGAACTGGACAAACATCGTATTGATAAAGTGGTTGTCAAAGTATTTTCTGCTCCAGGACAATCTGCCAGTCATGAATGGCACAGAGATTAGATGAAGGCCGTTTATCAAGTCTGTATCCCACATACCAGTCGTGATTTTTTTGACTACGCGGCAGAGAATATTAGACCGTGTATAGGAGCAAGGGTTTGGGTACCATTCCGCAACCAGACAAAATTAGGGATTGTTGTTGGTATCAACTCTTCTCAACAGCCGTCAACGTCTTTAAAGAATATCAATGCCCTAATTGATGAACACCCGATACTTGAACAGGACCTTCTGGAACTGTGCCGATGGATAGGCAATTACTATCAATCGCCACTTTCAGAAGTACTCCCTTTGGCTTTGCCTAAAAAATATCGATTGGGTCAAGCCTGTCAACTACCTACGGGGGATTACTATCAATTAACTGTTCCAGTTGAACATGCACGAAGTAAAATTTCAACCCGCTCTCGCAAACAACAGGAATTGATTGAGTTGCTCAATAAGCATCAAGAACCTGTTTCCAAGCACTATTTAACTAAAAAGGGCTTTAATTCAAACCAGCTATTAGCTTTGGTCGCAGCCGAATTGGTTGCATTATCGCAACAGGTTATTCTACCCGAGCAATCCGATCAGATCTGTTCCCCACCATTAACTCTGAATCCGGAACAAGCCGTTGCCGTATCAACACTTGTAGAACATCTGCATTCTTTTCAGTGTTTTTTACTGCAGGGAATAACGGGAAGCGGGAAGACGGAAGTTTATTTACAAGTAATAGAGAAAGTTCTGGCGCAAGGTAAACAGGTTCTCGTCCTGGTTCCCGAAATCGGATTAACGCCGCAATTATTATCACGGTTTACCGCGCGATTTAAAGAACCCATTGCCGTGATACATTCTAATTTGAATGAAACGGAACGACAAATAGCCTGGCAACTGGCTAAAGAAAATCACGCTAAAATGATTATCGGAACCAGAGCCGCTGTATTTACACCCATGCCCGAATTGGGATTAATTATTATTGATGAAGAACACGACAGTTCATTAAAACAAATGGAAGGGGTGCGCTATTCAGCCCGGGATACTGCATTAATGCGCGCCCATTTAGCCAATATTCCTATTATTCTGGGTTCCGCCACTCCCAGTCTGGAAAGCATGCACAATTGCAAACAAAACAAATACACCTTGCTGCGTTTGAATCATAAAGCCTTATCGACCACGCCCTTACATTATCAATTAATCGATCTACGCGCTCAGACCTTGCAACATGGATTAGCGACTCCAACATTAAAAATCATTGAAGAACATTTAAAGAACAATAATCAGGTGCTGGTGTTTATTAATCGCCGGGGATTTGCTCCAGTATTACTGTGCCATGAATGTGGATGGATGGCAGATTGTAAAGCCTGTGACAGTCATTTAACTCTTCATAAACAGTCTGGACAATTGCTTTGCCATCATTGTGGATTAACACAGAGAATGCCTGTTCATTGCAAAAAATGTCATAGCAAAGAATTGATTCCGATTGGAGCTGGCACACAAAGAATTCACGAATTTTTAAGTACCTGTTTTCCTAAAATCAATATGGTACGGATTGATCGCGACGTCATTCGTAAGAAAAATGCTTTGGATGAGCAACTTGATAAAATATCCAACGGTGAGGTTCAATTAATTGTGGGTACCCAAATGTTAGCTAAAGGGCATCACTTCCCACGCTTATCGTTGGTTGTGGTTCTCGATGCAGATGCAGGATTATATAATCAGGATTTCAGAGCCATGGAACATTTAGGGCAATTATTAACCCAGGTTTCAGGACGGGCAGGACGAGCAGAACACCCTGGACAAGTAGTGATCCAAACTCATTTGCCCAATCATCCTTTGCTCAATTTACTTATCAAACAAGGCTACGATCACTTCGCTGAAGCCTTACTTACTTCCCGTAAAGAAGCAGAATTACCACCTTTTCACTATTTAGCGGTCATCAGAGCCCAAAGTAAAACCATTAGTACTGTATTAAAATTTTTACACGCCACTAAAGATCACATTCAAATGAGCCCTGTCACGGTAATGGGCCCGGCACCAGCGCCGCTCCCCCGTAAAGCCAATCAGCATCGTATGCAATTATTGATTAAGTCTCCCTCAAGAAAAGCTTTAAAAAGTTCATTGACGCAATTACGCGAGTGGTTAACAATAAATAAACTGAGCAATGGCGTTCGCTGGAATGTGGACGTTGATCCTATGGACCTATCATGACTGACCCTAAAATTACCGTTCATCAAAAAACCTTTAATATCGCATGGGGCGATATGGATGCATTAGGACACGTGAATAATGCCCGATATTTTGATTATTTTCAGGAAGCACGTATTGAATGGTTAAGAGAACTTAACATAAAAATGACAGAACAAACCGGGCCAGTGGTCATTCATGTAGCCTGTACCTTTTTAAAGCCCGTAATTTATCCTGCTACAGTCTCCATCATAAGCAAGATACACAGCCTCGGCAATTCCAGTATGCACATGGATCATGATCTGTTTCAGGGTGACGTTCTCATGGCGCAAGGCGTGAGTAAAATTGTCTGGGTCGATTATTTAAAAAATAAATCGATACCCTTGCCCGATTTATTTCGCACCTTTACAAAATAGGAACACTCCTGACTTTGTGCCTAATCAGCAGATTTCGCTTGAATACACCATACCAGCGTTACCCAGGAAGGAACTTACATACTCAATCCATCAGTGGAATTTGAACGTCGTAGTTGATGATCATGAATGTGTTCACGCTCAGGTAGAGGTAGCGATCTACTGAACAGAGTTACATCTCCAGCATCAGTAGTAAATAATTTGACCGATGATTTTTCCTTGCTCTGCGCCTCATCCAGTTTTTCAACCAGTTCAATTTCCAGCAAGTCTTTTTCAATATCACTGATTTGAAGGGTTATATTACCTAGAGACCAATTCAGTGACTCTTCCGCCTTACCAAAATCAGAAACAAACTGTACATCAAGCTCCAAAGTACTCACCTGCCTTTTTAATTGCTTCAGTTCTGTTCGCTTTTGGTCTAAAGTGTTATCGAATGTAGCTTCTATACCCTCTTGCAATTGCGTTAATCCATCCGTAATTTTGTTAGTAGCTAGCCGAGTCTGTGTAATGAAAGCGAAAGTAATCAGTGAAAAGCTGATAAAAGCTAATGCAGCGCCAAAATACATGGTAGGAAGTAATAATCCACAAACAATGATAACTCCTGTAATCGCTAAAATGGGCAGCCCTGCTACTGCAGCAAACACAGCCAAAGGTTTTAATGTTTTGTAATTGCTTTCAAGACGATTAAGTGCCTGCACTTGTTCGTTTATTTTTTCCTTTAAATCTGCAATTTTTTTAACAATAGCCTCCCCATTACCATCATGCTGAACCAATTGATGAAATTTATTTTTAGCTTTTTGTATTTTTTCACGCTGCTCTGTTAAAATTTGAATCAAATAATGTTGTATTGCCTTAACATTTGCAATATTCACATCAAGCTCATTCACCCAGCTTGTTAACTCGGAATTTTTTTGCTGATTTGTTGATTGTTGAATTTCTGTTACTAGCTTCGATTTTAATTTAATCTCTTCAATCGCGGTAATTTTTAACAAGTCTTTAACAAGAGGAGCTATTAAATCCGCACCCTGATATGGGGCTGGAACGGTGATAATCTCATCACCCGTGATCGTCATAAGAGATTTAGAGATAGAAGACAAATCAAGTATAAACTCCAAATGACTCTTGGCAGCCTGTACTGTGCCACGAAATTGTTCATTCCAATACATCAGTTTCGCTTTAAGAACATCTTTTCTGGAACCCAGCGATGGCATTGGAGTTGAAGAATAGAAAATCGAATTCATGCGCTGCATTAAAAGCACGGGTTCTTTAGACCACTGCAATTCATTCATTAACGTTAAATCGGACTTGATTTGAGCCAGAGATATTTCTCTGTTTTGTGCGTCAAAAAATCGAACGCTCGTGTTATTAATTTCATCAGCGCTAGCCTGTTCAAGAAAGCTCTTAATGTCATCCCTAAAATAAATGTTATTGTCATTCGCCTGTATAAATTTACTTGCTAATTGCGGAACAGAAGGGCATATGATTTTGCCATTATTGGTGACCAACTTGATCAAATCCGAATGGTGCAAACGATTTAGAAAGTCATAAAAAGATTGGGCATTTTTAAAGCGTATCGGACTGAGCATCATCTATAACTCCAGAGCATAACAGCACTTTTTGCATAACATCAAAGAACTTAATCAGCATAAAATGTACAACTTTAATACAACGACCAAGATAAGTCAAATTTTATTTATCTTGATCATGATTAAATCGCAATGACAATTAATCTGTCGCTTCATTTTGGACTGCTTAACACATTAAATGTCGTCTTTGAGATCGTAAAGGGACAAAGACGAAAATTCATAGCGAATATTAGGGGCTGTTGGCATTTCATTCTTTTCTGGCCTACTTCCCGCGGAAGTCGTGGAAAGTCGAAACCTGAATTGTCATCAGGCCCTGGAAAAGAAGAATCTACATGTTTTTAGATAGAATTAATTAGCAAAAAAAACAATCGAAACCATTTATATCCATACCGCTTAGTGCATCACTAAATGATATTAGCGATCATCACAAACGGTGTAATAGCCATGCTTATATGGATTAGACCGTCCACGAAATTCATAATCACGACAACGTTGACCATGATTATCGGTATAGCGTTGTTGCAATCGAAAGACAAAATCACCAAAATTCATATCCTGCTGCCACTCTTGAGCATCTCTCTGCTTTTGCTCCTCATCCATTTTATTTAAAAATTTACTCAACTTACTGGTGTACCCAGGAGCACAACACAAAGAAGTAAACAGAAAAAGGAATAGCAAAACATTCTTCACGACACTGACTCGCATATGATCATTAAAGGCAATATTAAATCACATATGACAATTAAAATCCACGCATATGGGCAAAATAAGCACGGCTGTCCCATTAAAAATATGACGTCTTTCCGAGCGTAGCGAGGAATCTCCTGCAAGGTTGCACGATCCCATTACAATGCGGCGATTAAAATCATATCAAGAGTTGAGTTTCCCCAGCCAGCCTTTTTCTGCAGGCGCCTAATGCTCATATCCTTAAATTTCTTTTTGGTATTTTCTAACCTGTTCAAAATAATATGCCGAACCATCGCCATATTTTCAGGGGAATGATCGTTGCATACGTGAGAATCCTCTTCACGTAATGTAACGTCCAAGACCCAATGTAGACTGTTCTCGACAGCCCAGTGACTACGAATAGTCTGAGCAATTTGTTTGGCATTTGCAGCCAAGCTGCTGATAACGTAATGATAATTAATGCATTAATTCTGATTGTGCCAATTTGCAGGAGATTCCTCGCTACGCTCGGAAAGACGTCACATTTTTAATCGGACAGCCGTGGCAAAATAAACATATTATTAACCAGCCCCTTGAGACAAGGGGCTCAATTCAAACCATCTAAAAACGCTCAAACAGCAATGGGGGCTTTTATCGCAGGATGAAATTGATAATTTTCAAACTCAAAATCTTCAAATTGATAGTCGAATAACGACTCTGGTTTCCGCTTAATAGTTAAAGAAGGGAGAGGAAATGGCTCTCTGGCTATTTGAGTTCGTGCTTGTTCCAAATGATTCAGATATAAATGACAGTCCCCTCCTGTCCAGACAAAATCGCCGACGTCAAGTTCACACTGCTGCGCGACCATATGAGTTAACAAGGCATATGAAGCAATATTAAAAGGAACACCTAAAAATACATCTGCGGAACGCTGATACAATTGGCAAGATAATTTATTATCCGCCACATAAAACTGAAATAAAGCATGACAAGGCATTAGTGCCATTTTATCCAGTTCACTTACATTCCAGGCACTGACGATTAAACGTCGAGAATCTGGATTGGTTTTTATCTGCTGCAGGATTTCACTCAATTGATCGATAGTCCGACCATCCGCAGTAGGCCAACTTCGCCATTGTCTGCCATATACAGGTCCCAAGTCACCATGAGCATCCGCCCATTCATCCCAGATGGTCACACCATGTTCATTTAAATAAGCAATATTGGTATCGCCTTGTAAAAACCATAATAATTCGTGCACTATGCTGCGCGTATGAAGTTTTTTTGTAGTAACTAATGGGAACCCTTGTTGCAAATCAAAACGCATTTGATACCCAAAAACAGACAACGTACCAGTACCTGTCCTGTCCGTTTTTTCATGACCATTTTGCAAAATATGCTCTAACAACTGCAAATAAGTTTTCATCGTTTAGCCCGCCACCATATCCAAAATCCTAATAATAGCATGGGAATGGATAATATTTGCCCCATAGTCAACCAGCCGAAGGCTACAAAACCCAATTGAGGATCGGGTTCGCGAAAACACTCTGCAATCAAGCGGCACAGGGCATACCCCATTAAAAACACAGCGGATACCCTGCCCGTACGACGCGGCTTTGAGGCATAGCACCAGACTAAAATAAATAACCCTATACCCTCTAGCCCAAACTCATAGAGCTCTGAAGGGTGGCGAGGCTGGTTGTCTACGTGACTGTACACAATTGCCCAAGGTACCTCAGTTACCCGCCCCCATAGCTCACCGTTTATAAAATTGCCAATTCTTCCTGCTGCTAATCCGACAGGAACCAGAGGGGCAACAAAATCACCAACCTCCAGAAATGTTTTCTTGTATTTACGAGCAAACATCCAGACCGCAATCAGTACGCCTATTAAACCTCCATGAAAAGACATACCTCCTTCCCAAATTTTGAATAATATCCAGGGTTGATGAATTAATTCCTGGGTATTATAAAAAAGCATATAGCCTATGCGCCCCCCCAGAATGACACCCAGCGCAGCATAAAATATCAAATCACTGAGCTGCTCGGAGGTCCAATTCAGCTTATAGTGCTTTATTCGCCAATAACCCAGTAACCAGGCACTAACAAAACCGATCAGATACATCAGGCCATACCAATGCACTTTGATGGGACCCAGAGTAAAAGCAACGGGATCAAGATTTGGAAAGGTGAACATTATGAATTATATTCCTAATAAAATAGCATTTTGGTAGCCGTTAAAATTAATATCACGATGAAACCATATCTTAATTGATTCACCGGCAAAACATAATTTAATTTAGCACCAAAGGGTGCAATCAAGCTACTGCTTAACCCGACCAAAAGAACGGCAGGCCAATAAATATATCCGGTTGTATAAGGAATTGCAGTCATTTCATTCTGACCGGTGATCATTGATATCAAAGACCCTATCAAACCAACAATCAAAGTACATAAATTGGAAACAGGGGATATTTTTCGAATAGCTACGCCGCTGTATTCTAGATAGGGGACAATTAAAACGCCGCCCCCCACACCAAGTAATCCGGAAATCACACCAATAACGGAACTAATACATCCATTAACCCAATAAACAGGAAAGTGACCTAAACTTGGAAAATGCTTCATAAAGAGCATTCTTAAAATCACCAGAATTAAAAAAAGACCAAACACCATTTTCAGCCAGTTGGTAGGCACAAAATCGGATGTAATGACTCCGCAAATAACTCCAAAAACAAGCCAGGGCCATATTTTGTTAAACAGAGGCCAAAGGATTTCTCCAATTTTGTAATGAACCCTTAGTGACGATAAGGAAGTAAATATCATAACAGCCAAAGAGGTACTGGCGGCAACGTGCATAATACTGAGTTCAGGGATCAACTGATTGTATTGAAATACAAAAACGAGTCCTGGAACGACAATGATCCCCCCACCGATACCTATTGCTCCGGACATTACACCAGCAAAAGCACCGATTAGAACATAGACCAAGTTACCAATAACAACGTGTGATAAAATCATGATTTTCCAGCTCTGATTAGTCCGCCTAAACCCTCATCCTCCAAAGCCTTTTGCAAATGGAATCGAATTTCAGCGGGATGCTCAAACTCCAGTACTTCTGCCAGTATCTTACGAGCATTTGCAATGGCAAAATTACGAATCACCCACTTTACCCGTGGTAAGCTGGCAGAGTTCATACTCAAAGTATCAAAGCCCATAGCAATTAATAAAATTACGGCCAAAGGATCACTGGCCATTTCACCGCAAATGCTAACCTCAACCCCTGCTGCATGACCACCTTCTACCACTTTGAGTAAAACACGCAACATGGCGGGATGCAAAGCATCATAGAGTCCTGCGACCCGAGCATTATTACGATCTACAGCCAACAGGTATTGAGTCAAGTCGTTACTGCCAACTGAAATAAAATCAACGCGCTTAGCCATTTCTCTCGCCAGATAGGCAGCAGCTGGCACTTCAATCATGACTCCCAGTTTCGGTTTTTCTATGGCACAACCTTCCTCTAGCAACTCTTCAAATGCCTGTTCGATAAGATAAGTCGCCTCCTCCACCTCACTTAAGTTGGTGACCATAGGCAGCATAATTCGTAAATTATTCAATTCTTCACTAGCACGCATCATGGCACGGACCTGAACCAGAAAGACATCCGGATGGTCCAGAGTAATACGTATGCCTCGCCATCCCAGATATGGGTTCTCTTCTTCCACAGGAAAATAAGGGAGCACTTTATCGCCCCCAATGTCCAGGGTTCGCATGGTTACCGAGCGAGGAGCAAAGGCTTTTAGAGTCTGTCTGTAAATAATGGTTTGTTCATCTTCTGAGGGAAAACGATCTCGGCTCATGAACGGCACTTCGGATCGATACAAACCGACTCCTTCTGCGCCAACGCTCATGGATAAACCAGCATCCATTGCCAATCCTGTATTGACCTGGAGCGAAACGCGATAACTGTCCGTAGTTTCTGCAGGCTTGTCTCTCAAGCTGACCAGACTCTGATTTAATTCATGTTCTTCCTGCGCTAACTGTTTAAATTCAGCCAATATTGCTTTGGACGGGGAGACATAAACATGGCCATAATAACCATCTACAATCAACGCCCGGCGAGAAACCAGTTCAACTTTTAATCCACGAAGCCCCATTACAGTTGGAACGCCCAAAGCCCGAGCTAAAATGGCTACATGTGAATTATTAGAACCTTTTGCGGATACAACGCCTGCCAATTGCCCCTCAGGAACTTCGGCAAGAGCCGCTGCAGTCACTTCTTCACCGATTAGGATAGTGCGTTTTGGATAGACAATTTCCTCTCGTTGAGACCACTGTAATTCAGCCAGAACCCGTCGGCCCAAATCACGAAAATCACTGGCACGCTCACGAAGGTAATCGTCTTCCATACTCTCAAACTGAGATACATGTTTTTTTATAACGGTCGCCAAAGCAGCTTGAGCGCTGATTTTCTCATCACGAATTACATGCTCTACTTCTGCACCCAGACTGTCTTTATCCAAAATTCGCAAATAAACGTCAAATAACGCATGCTCTTCCTCAGCCACAGTAGCCTTCATACGCTTGCTTAAACGCCTCATGTCCTCTCTGGCTGATTCCAAAGCCTCATAAAAAGCACTGACTTCATCATCCAATTCCTCTACAGGATTACGAGGTACCGCATCAATATCTGCCTGAGGGTATACCACTACAGCCGTGCCAATACCAATGCCGGGCACACTACCTATTCCGGTGAGTGCGGTCTGGCTAACTTCTACCTTAGGTTCCGCTCCTAGTGGTCTAGGCTGGGTCAATTCCGCTAATTCACCGGTTGCCTCGGCGTGAGCAATGATACCGCCAAGCTGTGCAGCCAAGGTAATTAAAAAGGATTCTTCTGCATCATCAAAACAGCGCTGTTCTACCTGCTGAACAATCAAAACACCATAAAGCTTCCTGTGCTGAATAATAGGCACGCCCAAAAAGGCATTCAGATGTTCTTCACCTAACAATGGATTATGGTAAAAGTCAGGATGCGTTGGCGCATCTTTCATATTAATGGGCTCTTCACGTCGACCTATTAAACCAATAAGGCCGCTATCAAGAGCAATACGTACACGAAATTCGGCTTGTTTGTTGAGTCCTTCAGTGGCAATTAACACGTATTCCGCATGTTTATTATCGATAAGGTAAACGGATACGGCCTCAGCATTAATGGCTTTATGAATCCGTTGCACCAATATACCAAGTGCCTCAGTTAAATGATCGGCAGTGGTGACGTCTTGAACTATCCGTTTAAGTACTTTTAGCATCTATGGCCTATGATTACCTCTTTTCCGTTTCATACCGTAGGGCGTACGGCGAATTTTTAATAAGGGTTCCAATTCCTTTAAAGCTTGTATATACACTTGTCTCTTAAAAAAGATAACCTGTTGCTCTGGCTCATGAAAATCAATCCAGCGCCAACTATCAAACTCAGGAGAATCGCTTAAATCCAATCTAACTTTCTGCTCACTGGAAATGAGCTTTAATAAATACCATTTTTGTTTCTGGCCAATGACCAAGGGTTCACTGCCATGACGTAAATATTGTTTTGGAAGTCGATACTTAAGCCAACGTTTGGTTGAACCAATAACCTCTACATCATGCTTATCCAAACCGACTTCTTCATGCAGCTCCCGAAACATCGCCTGTAAAGACGTTTCACCTGCAGCCAATCCACCTTGTGGAAATTGCCAGGCATCATGTCCACTGCGTCTACCCCAAAATACTCTATCCGAACTGTTGACCAGGATAATTCCTACATTCAACCTGTAACCGGCACGATCAATCACCATGATGTCACTGCTTAGACTAAACCGTTAATATCCTGATTTTTCCACAAAGTACAAGACCTTGGCAATTAATTCTGAAAATATTATTGAAATCCATGATCAGAACACACATATTGTACCTCTGAATACCTGTTTTGTGCGGCTAAACCATTGGGTTTCGGGTATAACAAATATAAATTTCCGCTACTGTAATAGCCCGAGCGCTCCTCCGGTGCTAAAATGATTTGGTGTACAGCAGCTTCGCCTTGAATATGACGAATCAAATCCCCCAGGGCTATATCGGCGTCCTTTAACATCGCGAGCTTCAGATGCTCCATTTGATCCTGCATGGTTAATGAAAATTGGGACAGTTCCGTGGATAAAACAACACAATATTCAGGATTCAACGACAATGCCCCTCCAATCACATAAGCATAGCTGTAATATCGGGCAACCAGTTCACTGAGCAAACCTATCACAAAAGGACGCCAACCGTCTCCAAGCCAGGTCTTGTCGGGATAGGCCGTTGTTGCATCAATTAATTTTAATCCGGTACCATTAATCGCCTGACAAATTGCAGCCAATGCACGTTGCATTTGTTCTGCAAACGGCTCTTTCCAGGCATTCACCTTGATGTGTTGTTCTTTCAGTCGAACTTGAATGGACAAAGCACGCTGATAATAAGCTCTTAAATAAATACCGTAATCAGAATCAGACGAAGGTCCCGAATAATATTTTTGGGTTAACTCATTCACTTCATGGCGAAAATGTTCGTATTCTTCGGTCTTAATATGAGGATTGTTCAGTATTGTGGAATATATCTGCTCAATGCCAATACAAATTCTACACGCGTTCAAGGCAATGGCCAGTTTATTCATGAATTCGACTGTATCTGGCTTTAAACCCTCTGAATACTTGAATTCAAAAAAATCGCTGTCTTCTTCTAATATCAGGCCTAAACCGGACTCCTGGATGGTTTGGGTAAATTGGGCCAGAGTATCAAATTTTTTCTGAAGAAATTGCTCATTCACCGGCACCTGATCTACATTTTTAGCAACGCGCTGAGTGACTTCCAGGACTTTGTCTTGATTCATTTCATTAAAGAAATGGCTGACTACACTGGCTAACATCGTTGCAGTAGCGTTCTTGTAGTGTTCGTACCTGGCCACAACCGGATCTGCAACTGCTTTTATTTGTTGTTGCAAATCGACCACACTTGTTGAATCCCATCTGCTCAGCATCATCCTCTCCCTGACATCCTTCCTGGCTTTAATTTCTACATTGCAGCTCTAGAGCTGTCAAGTATTCTCAGGGTAAAAGATGAAGAATTGTTTTTTCGCTATCTCGAAGAAAGGGCGATATAATTGAAACAAATAACTTAAATCAATTCCCATGAACAAACGCATATTAATCATCAATACGGGTGGAACCATCAGCAGTGTCAAAACACCCAATGGGTATGAACCTTCACCAGGTTATGTAGAAAAAGCCATAGCCCAAATCCCCACATTGAAACATAGGGACATGCCCGCTTACGTCATAAAAGAATACCAACCATTGCTGGACTCCTCGAATATGACGGTCCATGAGTGGAATCGAATTGCAAGCGATATTGCTCATGAATACGATCATTTCGATGGTTTTGTCGTTTTTCATGGCACCGATACCATGGCTTATACTGCCTCCGCTTTGTCGTTCATGCTGGAACATTTAGGCAAGCCTGTCATCGTAACCGGCTCACAAATTCCTTTATCCGAAGTACGTAATGATGCCATAGATAATGTCATTACCTCACTTTGGTTGTGCGCTCATCAACCAATCAACGAAGTATGCATTTATTTTAATCAGCATCTGTTACGCGGCAACCGGTCACAAAAGATAAGCGCCCAGCGTTTTAATGCATTTGACTCACCCAATTTTCCGCACCTTGCGACTATTGGTATAGACATTGAGCTTCACCAGCATCTATTGCAAAAACCACCACAAAAACCGTTTCGCTTGCAAACCATCACCCCCCAATTTATAGCCAATTTTCGTTTGTTCCCAGGTTTTGCAACCGATGTCTTGGCCTATATCTTGAATCAACCCTTAAAGGGGTTAATTCTCGAAACTTATGGCGCCGGGAATGCACAAAACAACGATCCCCGATTTTTAAATCTTCTTACAGAGGCTTGTAATCGGGGCGTAATCATCATTAATTGTACCCAATGCCAACATGGTCATGTTGAAATGAGTCACTACGCCACAGGACATACTTTAAAACAGGCCGGGTTAATCAGCGGCCACGACATGACCCCTGAAGCAGCTCATTGCAAACTTCTGTATTTATTGAGTAAAAATTTGGATAGTGCTCAAGTTAAAGCGCTGATGGAAACTGATTTATGTGGTGAACTGCATCACACATAACGGTTAAAGCAACGATATAACGAATCAAGGTATTAGGATAGGCCCCAATACCTTAAATAAAATTGAATTATTTCATTGCTCTACTAATGGATAAATGCTCTTCCTCTGAGGGTTTAAATTCAAGTTCTGACATATCATGTACCTCGCTTTCAGCGAAATTGAATAATTTCCCAAACCGTCCTTCACTGGGGTTAAATAATGTAGTGGGTACTTTAACAGAGAACACTCCACCTAAAGAAAGGAATGGAATACCGAAACTGGAACTCGACTCAGGAGTGATAATGGCTTTATTATCCATTGATAAATCTTTAAGTGCATCAGTTGCTCTTTGCTTTCTATCAACAAGTCCATGCTCTGGACGAATTCGTTCATATAAAGATTGGATTCTTGATAATACAGCCTCTTCCTTTCTCGCTCGAATTTCCGCATCTTTGTTAGAAGGCTTAAAAATTTCCTCACCCAAATAACCCGCTGCAGTGTAATAAATGATGTGTTCAGGGGTATTATAAAACTGATGATTAATTAACCTCAGCTTAACCGAACCGGCTGAAGATGAAGCCTCCGATTTATTATATTTGTCCAGTTTGCTAAAAAGGGCATTGGTATGAAAAATTAAATCGCTCATCATTTTAAGCGTTTCACCCTCATCCCGAGGTTTATTATGCGCCTCTTGTTTATCTTGAATCTGTACACGAGCATCCTCTATCCATTTAGTAATGGTTTTAGAATCAGCCTCATCATCTCCAGTACCAATAAAGCTAACTATCTTTTTTTCCAAAGCATCAACTATATTTTTTTTCTGTAACGACAATAATTGATTGTAAATACTCGGGTAGTTCGCTTGAGACTCCAATGTACTCGACATTGCATTTAATTGTTCTTTAATCAATTTAATTAAAACAGTTAGAAATATTGTCATTGCTCTACTCCTTTAACGGCAACTTATTTATTATACTAATCCTTACAACAATAACTTTGAAACAGACTGCTTAATTCAACTCCTATTTATGCAACCTAACCTAGGAAATCACAAATCTCATGAATTTACAAATTATTATTTTAGCTGCAGGTCAAGGCAAAAGAATGTATTCCGATACACCTAAAGTCCTTCATCAATTAGCCGGAAAAGCAATGCTTGCCCGCGTAGTTGAAACCGCACAGCAACTCAATCCTGATGCAATCCACGTTATTTATGGCCATGGTGGTGAACTAATAAAGAATTCACTCCCTGATTTACCTGTGCATTGGGTACATCAGGCAGAGCAGCTGGGCACTGGTCATGCCGTAATGCAAGCGCTACCTCATATACCACCTCAAGCACAAGTCATTGTGTTGTCTGCTGATGTTCCTCTCATTCAGGTGGATACCCTTCGAGCACTGCTTGAATGCAGTAAATCAACACACTCACATCAATCCGTTCTCGCACTCCTGGTTGCAAATCTCGAAGACCCAAGTGGTCTTGGACGCATTATTAGAAACAACCAAGATGAAATTTATGCCATTGTAGAAGAAAAGGATGCAAATGAGCAAGAAAAGAAAATAAAAGAAATATATACGGGCATATGTTGCGCTAAAGCAGCTGATCTGGAAGTATGGCTACCCAAACTAGGCAACAATAATGCGCAAGGCGAGTATTATTTGACCGAAATTATTGCTTTAGCAGTTGAGAATCAAACGCCGATAACCTCATTAACTGCCCGAAATAATTTTGAGATCCAGGGAGTTAATAATCGTTTGCAATTACAGCAGCTGGAAAGAATATGGCAAAAGCGTGTTGCGGATCAATTTCTGGAGCAAGGTGTTGGATTGGCAGACGCAAACCGCTTTGATCTGCGTGGCGATCTGGTTTGCGGTAAAGACGTTTACATTGACATTAATTGTGTCTTCTCTGGCACCGTCGTTCTAGGGGATGGTTGCATTATAGGCCCTAACTGCAGCTTAAAAGATGTAACCCTGGGAGCGGGATGCACCGTCTACGCAAACAGCGTGCTGGAAGGATGTCAGATAGCGAATAATTGTGATATTGGCCCCTTTGCACGGCTTAGAACAGGCACTCAATTGGCAGCACAATGTAAAATTGGCAATTTTGTTGAAACCAAAAAAGCCGTATTTGATGAAGGTAGCAAAGCCAGTCATTTAAGTTACCTTGGTGACGTGAACATAGGAAAAAAAGTCAATATTGGTGCAGGAACCATTACGTGTAATTACGATGGGGTAAACAAACACCAGACCATTATTGAAGATGGAGTTTTTGTTGGCTCGGATACGCAATTGGTTGCCCCTGTTACCGTTGGCAAAAATGCCACTATCGGAGCCGGAAGCACGATTCGCAAAAATGTGCCGCCAGATGAATTGACATTAACTGAATCGCGACAAAAAACATTGTATGGATGGCAAAGACCTACGAAAAAAACCTGACATCTGCGCTGCCAGCCGGAACGATCCTCTTTTTTAATAAATAATCCTCATAAATGTTATCGAGATCTCACTAGAATCTCGATAACATTTGAAATTGTATCAAAAAAACTGAAGAGCTAATTGCTATTTTCCGCCTTCGCGGGAATATAGCTTGAGAAGAGAAATAAAATTACCGAGGGCAATTAAACCGGTTATCCATGACACGGTACATCGGCGTGAAATTTTTTTTCAACATATTACACAACCAAAAAATAAGTGGTAATGAGATCAAAGTCATCAATAATTTATATTGCCAAACGTTTATTGCTAAATTCAAAATCTGCTCATAGGAATAGATACCTCCAAACAGCACGCTGTAATCAACAAGACATAACAAAGAACTGGCACAAACATTAGCTATTAAAACCCTTACAGGACGACTGAGTTCCCATTTCAGAAATTTTAAGTAGTGCATCAACATAGCGTTGCTAATAAACGTGACAAATAACGATAAAGAATCTGCAGGTAATCTTCTGGGTAAAATATAGTAATAAAATGGATTCAAATTATAAAAAGTTGGCGATGGAAGAGCTACTATTCCCATTAACAAAGTATCAAAAGCCAACTGAGTCGCGATTAATGCCATAGCAAATTTTAAATTCGCTTTATACCCCCATATTTCACCGATTACTGTGCTTACTATCATAGTAATCGGAAAAAAAATACAACTTGCCGCAAGGATACCGTCTTTGGTAAATGACACGATACGGTATTCACACGCAAGACACATCAACATAACGACAACAGCAGAACAAAGAAGATAATGATAAACAGGCGAGGGCTCATTTGAATTATCATCAATCCGCTCGGAATTGAGTTGGTTTTCATCCAAGATAAAAGACAAATAACTTATTCCAATAATCAACAATACCAGTGAGGCGACCATGAATGAATCAATAAAAATCTGTTTGAAACTATGAGCATGAGGTGCTGAAAAAAGTAAATAAAAATCCATGGTAAAAAAACCAATTCCTCCAAATAGTGCAAGAATAACGCACTGTTTTGGTGAAGACAGGATGGAGCTTGATTTGGTGCAGAATAATAAATGGGGTAAATAAAAACTTAAAGCAAAAGAGATCGTAGTTGCGAAAAATTTTTTGGGGATGTCTTCAAATACAATCTGATATACAGGATTGTCGTGCATGAACTCAGCTGCAGGCAGGTTAACCAGCACATAAACACCAATGCAATAAATATACAGGGTCATTAAAGAGATATTCAGCACATGGCGCTGCTCTTTAAACGTGCAATGCCTTAATGTGAATAAATACACCCCTGCAATTAAGGGACAAAGCAAACTGCTCATGGAACATACTAAGCCCTGAAGAATAATAATTTTAAACGATACGTTAATTAATAAAATCAGGCAGGTAATTACACTAACCGACAGAAAAAGGAACCCTGGGGTGTGGTGTAAGGACAAGGATTGCTTCATACTCAGATTTTTTCCATTATATAACACGCGCCCCTATCTTCACGAACTCAAGCAGCCATACAGTATTTAATAAGCCGCTGCATTGACCAATCCAGGAAGGATAAGCTTGATTATGTACTATCAAACAAGTGCTTTTTATTAAGCTAAGCAGTTCGTCAATATAACACCATAGTCTTTGATATAGCAAGCAGAGCAAATTAAGTAACCTCCTATCCATTCATGACAGGTCGACTACACCCCGGAAATCCTGTTAAGCTAAACAATACAATTGTAACTACTCAATAACTCAGGGAGTTTTGTCATCCTGCAATCAGTGAAGGCTCTCAAAATAAAGCCACTGTTCAGATGGTTCACTTCGTTCGAGATGACACTTCCAGGACTTACTGAGAAGGTACGTAGATGCTGTTATTTTCCAAAATTCATCAAAAGCGAGCATTAAATGAGCAATCACAAAAAACATGCGTCCTCCAAAACAGGATTATTGCCAGGCACTGCCGTTTATGTAGGCGAGCACCCACCCAAACCAACTCAGATCAATGTTCATATTTATAATACTCAAAGTTATAAAATGCTCAGTACTTTTCATGCTGATAAAATAAATTCGGCGCTGAATGAAGGAAAACATGTCTGGATCGATGTGGCAGGATTGGAAAACAGCAAAGAAATTACCAAAATATGCAGTGAATACAAAATTCATCCCCTTGTGATTGAGGATTTACTGAACACTCGACAAAGACCTAAAATTGATATTATCGAAGATTATTTGTTCATTGTTTTTAAATTATTGGAAACACCAAAAGACCAATTAACCTATTCTACAGAACAGTTCAGTTTAATTATCAAACAAAATTTGTTAATCACATTCAGAGAATCGCAAAATTATGACTTATCCCCTCTTTACAAACGACTCAGTGCAGAACACTCACTGGTTCGCGAGCATGGAAGCGATTATCTGACTTATCTTATCATGGATTATATAGTTGATGATTTTTTTAATTTTGTTGAAGAAACGTCCACCCTGCTTGAAAAAATAGAGGATCAATTAATAAAAAAACCGGAAACCATAGAACTACAATCACTTTATATGACCAAAAGACGCACCATCACACTTAGAAAAACAATAGCTCCATTACGGGATATAGTGCATCTCTTGCTAACCAATGATGAAGGATTTATAAACAATCGCTACAATCTTTATTTTCGCGATCTCTATGATCACTGTATTCGCCTTGTAGAATCTATCGATCTGCATCGTGAAATGTCATCCAGCATGCTGGATATATACCTCTCAACTTTGAATAATCGAATGAATGAGACTATGAAAATCCTCACTATGTTTGCCAGTATCTTTATTCCATTAACTTTTATCGTTGGGGTTTATGGAATGAATTTCGAATTCATGCCAGAACTGGGATGGCGTTATGGTTATCCTGTAGTCCTGACCTTGATGACCATTTTAGCTATTTCAATGTTATTTTACTTCAAACGTAAAAAATTATTTTGAAGCAGCTGCCCATTGCATGCTGCCTCAAACAATTCAACCGGGACCTACATATAATACCCAACAGGTTGTCTCTCGATTTTTGCAGACTCCTCACGACCTCTCCTGGTAAATAAACTTTCAGCAGAAAACGGTACGCTGGCGCGTTGCTTTAATTGCTGATTGGGTACTAATAGCTCGGCAGAAATTACTTCCTGCTGTTGAGTCCGAGTCGAAATCAATTGATCTGGAGGCTCGCTTGGTTGTTTTTTCTCTTCTATTGGAACAGGCTCCAGTCTTCTCTCACCTGGCAAATCAATGCCGCCATGAGGAACCAATTGCACTTCGCCCTTAATATTGTTCCGCTCCAGCCAGGATTTTAAAGCATCCATAAAATCCCAAAAATCTTCCTCTTTACTCAGCATGATCAAAAACTGCGTTAATCTTTTAGGTATTCCGAATTTAAGATTTATCGCTACAGCCACTGCTTTGGGAGGAACCCATCCTAAGGTTGTTTTGGTTTTACTTTCCTTATAGCTCAATATTATTTTAACGGTATTTAAACTGCCTTGTTGTATTCCATGCCAATATTTCGAAATGATGGGATCGTTTATAAAATCACGCCAACTTTGAAAAATAGTTGGCGCAGCCAAGGCACGTACTGAATTAAATGATTTACTAAAAAATCCTGGAGCCGTTTTAATTTCCCGCTCCTTATCGCTGTTTAATAATGAAGTACCGTATTTCAAAGCGGGAGATAACGGTATTAAAGGAGGGGCACCTTTTACCGGTTTAAAATCAATTGGTATTCTTTTCATTAAGCCAGCAAAGATCACATCCGCTATAAAACGACACACTCGCTCATAAATATTCAATGGATCGAACATCAAAGTCGCATCTTTATCTTCTACTAAAGGAATAGCCATATGCGCTGCGAGATTAACATGCAATAAAAGCAATAAATGCTTCATTGTGCGATGAAACAGAAACGGGGGAACTCCAACCGTGGATTCCAGTATGTAATCCATGATCATCGTTGATGCTTCATAGGTCAAGCCTAAAGCTAAAACAGATTCCTGCATCATCGCCTTGTGCCGTTCACAACGCTCAGGCGTTACCAATCGTGTAATATAACGCCCGTTAAAAAAGATTCTAATCCCTTGAGACGTTGTTTCCCCAACGTAAGGAATACAACTTATAGCCCAGGTGATTAAGTCATTGGCTGCCAGGATAAAAGGCTCTCTTAGTATCCCTTTTGTTTTTCTCTTGAAATTACAATCCAAATCTTTACATAAAGTGGGAGGAGTTATTACTTTGTTTGAATTAAATGCAGAAGGACCGACTGAATCCAGGATGGTAATGCGCATCAAAGATTGTGCCCCTTCCCGGTAAGTATATGCTTTAACGCCATAATGGACTAATGATAATCCCGCTAAAAAAGCCGAGTAAGGCGTAAACCAGGGATCTGCATCATGACCTTCACGGAAATAATTTTGAACTGAGTTATTAACACAATTCAGAGCAACAATGCGTAACACATCATGTACAGCAATGTAAGCCATACCATTGACAATGTTTCTTGCTGCGGGATTATTGATTAATGTTGGAACAGCTTTTCGCCAGGCCAAGCCTTGTTCCAATATCTGAAAAGTTGTGTTTGTTGTATAGGTAAACACACTTGTTGTAATTTTTGATATTGAAGTATTATTCCAAAGCCATTGGGCTCCATCTTTCAATTTAGTGCCTACAGCCTTAACTCCATCAACTACTGATGACCACCAGCTCATAACGCTCTCCTTGCTACAGCAGAACTTCATTCTAGGGCTAATAAATTAGAAATACCAGTTTTTTAAAAGGTCATTTTGCTGAAAATTGAAAAAAAAATTTTGCCCTGAGAAAAAGCACTCTATAAAAATCCTTTTCATATAGATAAAATGCTCAAGCTCAAGTAAGGCATTGAAAAGATATTTTTAATTCGGCTTCGTATGTCTTTGGCAATCCTTCTCGGTGATCGGAATAAATGGGGCAGTTACCAATATGGAATAACAACTTCTTTTATCGTTTATCAAAACACCTCATTCCGTAACATGAACTCATTAGAAGCCATTTTAGAGTGTTTTAGGGTCTGTTGACAATTCAAGCTTCGACGTCCCGCGACTTGTTCGCGGGATCCAATTCACTCTTTATAGGCGCAATATATTCTTGTTTTGCGCACGATCTATCGATTCCGCGAACAAGTCGCGGAAAGTAGGCTTGAATATAATGAAATATCAACAGCCTCTAGTATTTTTATCTTTATATTCACATAAATCTTTAATAGGACAAGTACTGCATTGAGGATTACGTGCGGTACATACATAGCGACCATGTAAAATTAACCAATGGTGTGCATCATGTAAAAATTCAGGTTCAACATTTTTTAAAAGCCCCTGCTCTACGGCTAGAGGAGTTTTGCCCTTTGCCAAACCAATACGATTGGCTACTCGAAATATATGCGTATCAACAGCCATAGTCGGTTGTCCAAAAGCGGTATTAAGAACCACATTGGCAGTTTTACGGCCTACTCCTGGTAATGATTCCAAAGCGTCTCGTTGATTCGGCACTTCACCATGATATTGGTTCATCAGGATGTCGCAAGTTTTAATAATATTTTGCGCCTTACTGTTATACAAGCCAATGGATTTGATATAGCCTTTCAATCCCTCCAGCCCCAAATCCAGAATACTTTGCGGGGTATTAGCCACAGCATACAATTGTTCTGTTGCTTTATTCACACTCACATCAGTCGCTTGCGCAGAAAGAATTACCGCGATTAACAATTCAAAGGGGGATTGATACTTCAGTTCCGTTGTTGGATGAGGATTCAGGTTGCGAAAACGTTCAAAGATCTCGCGTCGTTTTTGCTTATTCATCACATTTTTTTCGCTTTAACGCGAGCCAGGGCCTGTTGAATGTAATCCTGTTTCGCCTTTTTATCATCCAGATGATCCTTTGATTGCAGTGCTAATTGGCGCTTTTCTCGATAAATTTGTTGCTTTTCATGCTCCTCTCGCAACAAACGTGCTTGCCGGGCATGATAGCGGTCACGAGCTCTGTCCTTGTTGTATGCTGGCTCTTCAAGCGTCTTCATTTCAATACAGTCCACCGGGCAGGGTTCAACGCATAATCCGCATCCTGTACATTCATGAGCAATAATCGCGTGCATTAATTTACCACTACCAATAATTGCATCAACAGGACAGGCCTTGATGCATTTAGTGCAGCCAATACACTCTGCCTCACGAATCACCGCAACAGAAGGTTGGCGAGTACGTTCAGCGATCTCATCTAAATAAGGCGCAGGATCAACATGCAACAAAGCACCCAAAGCCTTTACCGTTTCAGCTCCTCCCGGAGGACACTGGTTAATCAGGGCAGTACCTTGAACCAAAGCTTCCGCATAGGGCATGCAGCCAGGATAATTGCACTCACCGCATTGCGTTTGTGGTAAAAGCGCATCAACCTCCTTGACTGATGCCATTATTTCACCTTCATGCCTGGAAGCGCTCCTGCGTCGGGTTGTAATAAGTAAATTCCTTTACCATCACCTGCAGCCAAAACCATCCCTTCTGAAACACCAAACCTCATGGTACGCGGTGCTAAATTAGCGACCATCACCGTCAAACGGCCCACTAAATCTTCCGGTTCATAGGCACTTTTTATCCCTGCAAAAACCTGTTTCTGGCAATCACCTAAATCAAGTTTCAAGCATAATAATTTATCTGCGCCTTCAACAGGAGAAGCTGAAATAATCTTTGCTATCCGCAGATCAATTTTAGCAAAATCATCAATACTGATCGTATTCTCTTCGGTCGTCGTTTTTTGTTCAACTACTGGTGCAGTCATCAAAGACTCCTTGGTTTGAGACAACATGGCATCAATTTTTTCTTTTTCTACTCGAACCATCAAAGGCTGGAAGGTATTGATTTGATGATCCAGCAACGGCTGATTAATGGAATCCCAAGTCAACGCGTCACAATTCAAAAACTGTTCTGTGGCCTGAGCCATCATAGGTAATACCGGCTTAAGGTAGGTTATCAAAATGCGGAATAAATTTATCCCCATGGTGCAAATCGCATGAACGTCGGCCAAACGATGTTCCTCTTTAGCCAGAACCCAGGGCTTATTGGCATCGATGTACTGATTGACTTTATCAGCACAATCCATAATCTGTCTGATAGCACGTGCATAATCTCTGGATACAAAAGAATCAATTACCGTTTCTTTAACTGCAAGCAATTCAGCGTATAATTGTGGCTCAGCCAACGAGCTGCTTAAATAATTATCAAAGCGTTTGTTAATAAATCCTGCACAACGGCTTGCTATATTAACTACTTTGCCAACCAGATCCGCATTCACTCGGTTAGTAAAATCATCAAAATTCAAATCAATGTCGTCAACCCGTCCATTCAATTTAGCAGCAAAATAATAACGTAAATATTCGGGATGCAAATGCGCAAGATAGGTTCGAGCCTCGAGGAATGTACCCCGTGACTTGGACATTTTCTGCCCATCCACTGTTAAAAATCCGTGCGTATAAACCGCTGTAGGTGTGCGGTGACCGCTTGCTGCCAACATGGCAGGCCAGAACAGGGCATGAAAATAGACAATGTCCTTACCAACAAAATGGTATAATTCAGTTTTTGAATCTTTATCCCAGAACTCGTCAAAGGAAACACCCTGCTCATCACAGTATTTTTTAAAACTTGCCATGTACCCTATAGGAGCATCCAGCCAAACATAAAAATATTTATCCTTTGTACCAGGGATTGGGAATCCAAAATAGGGCGCATCACGGGAGATGTCCCATTGTTTTAATCCAGCCGCAAACCATTCTTCCAGCTTATTGGCCACCTCTGTTTGCAAATGTCCATTAGCAGTCCATCGTTTTAATAAGGTTTCATATTTTGGCAAATCAAAAAAATAATGCTCTGAATCCTTTTCTATTGGTTTTGCACCTGAAATTGCCGATACCGCATCTATCAAATCGGTTGGAGAGTATGTTGCGCCACAAACCTCACAATTATCTCCATATTGATCCAGAGCACCGCATTTAGGACAAGTGCCTTTAACATAACGATCAGGCAGAAACATTTTTTTCTCAGGATCAAAAGCTTGACGAATCGTTTTTTTAATAATATCGCCACCGGCCTGTAACTGTTCATAAATAGCTGAAGCCAACATCTGATTTTCAGGAGAGTGAGTCGTGTGATAACAATCGTAATCAATAGCAAAAGCGTTGAAGTCACTCTCATGACTTAACTTGATCTGGGCAGTCAACTCCTCGGGGGTAATGCCCATTTGCTCCGCTTTAAGCATAATAGGAGTCCCGTGCGCATCATCACCACAGACACTAATGCATTGAATACCCAGCATTTTATGAGTACGGACCCAAATATCCGTCTGGATATGTTCTACCAAATGTCCCAGATGTAAATGTCCATTAGCATAAGGAAGAGCGCTGGTCACCAGCATTTTGCGTTGTGTTAACATAGATCTCGAATACTCATCAGTAGAAAAACGGGTAATTATAACGCAAAGACAGATTAAATGCTGCATGCAAATGCTCGATAATCACGGCTGTCCCATTAAAAATATGACGTCTTTCCGAGCGTAGCGAGGAATCTCCTGCAAATTGGCACAATCTGAATTAATGCATTAATTATCATTATCTTTTAAACTCTTTTTTTACAAGGAATTTAATGATGTCACCAGAAGATGTACCTGGATTTTTATATCATTTCGACAAATATGATTTTAATGGCCGCATTTTAACGGGATCGTACAACCTTGCAGGAGATTCCTCGCTACGCTCGGAAAGACGTCATATTTTTAATGGGACAGACGTGGCTCGACAATTCTGGACTTCCCATCAATTTTTTCTAAAAAAATAAGTCATGTTCACCGCTTCACGAGTATAAAAGAATGTATTTCGTTCAGTATGACAACCCGGATCAAGTTTTATTTTCAATAATTTGCTAATATCAAACTAATTCATTTTGTAAAGCGAATTACCATGACCAACAAACCACGCCTTATTATAGGTATCAGCGGCTCTTCCGGGATAATCTATGGCATCAGGCTACTGCAGGTGTTACGGCAATTATCCGTAGAAACCCATCTGGTAGTCAGTAAAGCCGGACAGTTAACTCGAGCCTATGAAACAGAACTCAGCTCTGCTGAGCTTAAAGCCCTGGCTGACGTATATCATCCTTGTACCGATGTGAGTGCCAGTATTGCCAGCGGATCATTTAAAACCATGGGGATGATTATCGCCCCATGCTCAATGAAAACCCTGGGCGAAATTGCTCATGGAGTTAGCAGTACCTTGCTCACCCGCGCTGCTGATGTTGTTCTGAAAGAACGCAGAAAATTGGTTTTGATTCCTCGAGAAGCACCGTTGCATCTTGGTCACCTTAACAATATGGTCAGCATTACACAAATGGGAGGCATCATATACCCGCCCGTTCCAGCTTTTTATACCAAACCGCAAAGCATAGCCGATTTGGTGGATGAAACCGTAGGCAGAGTATTGGATTTGTTTGATCTGGAAAGTGGTTTGCTCAAACGTTGGGGCGAAGAATAAAAAACGCGGCATCAGCCGCGCTTCTTAATGACTGCACGATGTACTAATTAGCATCCTGCTGCATTGGATGCATTTTCGACTGTATGCTCACCATTTAGTGGTCCAGTTGGTTGTGCAGACGTAGTTTCTTTTGCGAAAATTGCTGGAGTAAATATTGGCGCTTCATCAGAAGAGTCTGGTTTCAATAAACTTGAATCAGCATTAGTTTGAGTAGACATCAAACTGGACATGGGATTGTTTTTTGTATTTATTGAATCCACATCACCAAGTCCTTGGTAAGCCGAATTGTCTTGAAAACGATTTGACCCTTGAGGTTTAAAAAAGAAATCTCTAATGCCAGTGATTGTGTTAATAATAGCAGCACTGACATAAACAACAGCGCTGGTTGCTGCAGTCGCAAGACCACCAATAGCGCACAATTGAGCAACATAACCAGCACCCACAAGAGAAGCAATAGAAACACCACCAATTGCAAAATTAGCAACGGCAGAAAGAGCGGCAGGCCAAAATGCAACAGAAAGGACAGCAAGACCAGCAGTAGCTAGTGAAGCCCAAAATGCAACAGCTATCGCTTTTTGATGATTGGCGATAAAAGCTGATATGCCCCTTGCAACAGCTTTGGTCGCATCAAGAATGAAATTACCAATTATTTTGAACGCATCAACAATCACACTAAATAAGCCAGGCCGTTTTGCTTCTTCACCATCAGCGTCTATATAAGTAGTTCCTAATAATAAATCGGTCATACCAGAAAGAGCCCTGGCAGGAAGATAAAATACACCTGTTGCAAAATCCTTAAATGTCATTTTGTTACTCCAAAGTTAAAAACCAAAAGGATTGTAGCAACCATGTCCCAGGTTGAGAATCCAAAACGTGCAGGATGTTGTAACAAAAGTGTAAATTGAACTGGTTCTTCTTTGATCGAATATTAAATATATTTACCTAAAAGGCAAAATTAATTGACCGCAATTAATCATAATTGATGAAATAATTTTACAATAGTACATTTTATGCCAACAAATGCTCTGTTGAGCTCACATCCTAAAGCTATGGCCAATTTTTGTGACCATTCTCTCAAGCATAAAGCGCAAAACGTTGGGAATACATTGATGAATTATCAATGCACCGCACTAACATTCAACCCAGATTCAGACGGCTGTTTGATTCTGTAGAATCGATAGCATGTTCAACTAATAAAACCCTGTCGTCTGCATCATCAGAAGAATTATCGGAGCTCAATTCATAAAACTCCTCGTCATCATCTTCTTCAACATAATCATACGAATCAGGTTGAAAATACTGATTAAAATAATTATAGGTTCCCGTCGTAAGGATGTCCGTTTCGTGCTGTTCCTCATGCGTAAATAAAGCGTACAGATGAATTCCAATAGTAGTCAATTGTTTCACGACCATTATGCCTGGGGCAAGCACGCCAGCGCTGATCCCGACCATGATGGCGCTTAAAGCAAGCGCAGCGAGTGGGGAAGGCAAAGTCGTCAAAAATGCCAATGGAGTGATGCCGAAGATAGTTATAGTGGAAAAGGCAAACATAACCGGTGGAAAGATGACACTTAAAATGCCGGCGAGTAAACCGACGGTCAATGATGAGAGAAACAGCATCGTCAAATAAGATTTATTTCTTTTAAACCATTCGTTTATTATCGACCACATAGCATGACCTCAGCACAAAAAAGGGGAGATTGTATCATTTCTTGCATCTAAATGAATTAATTATGACCAGCGAGTTGGTAAATCGTCGGATCGTCTATTCCAGATCCAGAAAAACCCCGTTTTCTGAAAGTGCAACTATCACATAAACCACAAGCCTCGCCCTTGTCGTTTGCCTGGTAACACGAAACCGTCATTCCGTAATCAACACCTAATTGTATCCCCAACTGAATGGTTTCAATTTTACTTAAATGCTGTAAGGGAGCATTAATACGAAATGAGTCCCCTTCAATACCCGCCTTGGTAGCCAAATTTGCCATATGTTGAAAAGCCTGAATAAATTCAGGCCGACAATCCGGGTAATGAGAAAAGTCGACTGAACTGGCACCTATAAAAATATCTCTGGCACCGATGGATTCAGCTAGACCCAATGCCATTGATAAAAATATCGTATTTCGAGCAGGCACATACGTAACCGGTATTTTTGGACTGTCCAGATAATCAGGAACATTAATGGTTTGATCTGTTAACGCAGAACCACTAAATAATTGGGTATCCAGATGGACTATCTTGTGCTCGACCACATCATAATGCTGCGCTATCCTCGCAGCAGCCAGTAACTCAGCAGAATGCCTCTGACCGTATGAAAAACTAAGTGCATAACAGGCAAAGCCCCTGGATTTTGCCAGAGCCAGACAAGTGGTTGAATCCAGCCCACCAGATAACAACACAACTGCTTTATTCATAAAATAATACCTCGTCTACTTTGAGCATTGCCTGCTCTTAAAATTTCCTGTTAAAATGCTGGCCAATTATGCCACAACTTGGAATGTGATGACGACTACTCTTTTTCCTGTAATTCTTGCTGGAGGTTCAGGTACGCGGTTATGGCCACTGTCCCGCCAGAACTTCCCAAAACAATTTCTCACATTAAATGGTGAATACTCTCTATTGCAACAAACCATGAGAAGAGCGACCAGTTTACATTACGAGCGCATCACCATAGTGAGTAATGATGCTCATTACTTTCTCTGCCAGGAGCAACTGCAGGATTTTGATACACAGACTACTTATTTACTGGAACCTTGTGTACGCAATACCGCGCCTGCAATTGCCTGCGCTGCTCATCATTTGGTGCGTACAGCAGGTCATGATGCGATCATGCTGGTCTTGCCGTCAGATCACTGGATAGCTGATGATCGTGCCTGGAAAAAAGCGATGCTCGATGGTGCACAATATGCCCTTGAACATAAGGCAATTGTCACATTTGGCATCGAGCCTGATAGCCCAAAGACAGGTTATGGATACATTGAGTCAGGATTGGAATTAAGCGAAAAGGTGAAACAAGTACTAAGCTTCCGAGAAAAACCCGATGCTCAAACTGCTGCCGAATTTATTGCTGACGGCAATTATTTTTGGAACAGCGGGATGTTCGTCTGTACGGCTGGCGTTTATCTGGAAGAATTGAATAAATTGGAACACAGCATCCATCAATACAGTGAACAAGCCTTGATTCACGCTCAGCACCATCATGATTTTGTACGACTGGATCTAGAATTATTTTCCCAATGTAAAGATGAATCGATTGATTATGCGATCATGGAAAAAACAAACAAAGCAGTTGTTATTCCTGTAAGCATGCAATGGAGTGATCTGGGCTGTTGGGCTGCTGTTGCTGATGCAAATCAGCCAGATGAGCACGGAAATACAATAACCGGCAAAGTCATCGCACAAGACAGTCACAATTGTTTAATTAACAGTGAACACTTACTCGTAACAACCGTAGGAATTAACAACCAAATCATTGTAGCAACCAGTGACGCTGTTCTGGTTGCCGATAAACAATACTCGCAACAAGTCAAAGAATTGGTTAATTCATTGCGCAAGGAACATCACCACTTGACTCAGGATCACCAGCGGGTAAATCGTCCTTGGGGTTACTACGAAATTTTAGCCGAAGGTGTTGCCTTTAAAGTAAAACGCCTCATGCTAAAACCAGGAGCAAAAATATCCTTACAAATGCATCAGCATCGAGCAGAACACTGGGTCGTAGTCGGTGGAGAAGCGGAAGTGATTAACGGGAAACAAAAAATTCAATTGTCTGTAAATCAATCCACTTACATCCCGCAAAATACGCTGCATCGTCTGAGTAATCCGGGAAATGCTCCACTGTATGTAATCGAAGTACAAAGCGGAGCCTATCTTGGTGAAGATGATATAAAACGTTTTGATGATGTTTATTTAAGAAGAGGTGTTGAACCATTACCGGCTTAATAACATTCTTAACTTAAATGAAAATGATTGGCGCATCCTGCTAACTGAAGGGACTTAGCAGACCAGAAGGTTGCCCTAATCATACTCACAAAACAAGCACTCGCACCAATTCAGTAAATCGCTGCAACCCTAATGCACTGGAAAATAATTCAATTCAACTCATTACTGCCTTCAATTGAGCAGTTGTACTTAATCACTCTATTTTACGCAAAATTTAGTATCAATACTGTAAATCTGCAAATAATCACCTTGTTTTTAAATTAAATGCTATGTTATAAAAAAATACACTTCTGTTCTATTTTTAGTATAATTAACAGGTAGTCACCAAAAAACCCTTAATCCTAGAGGTGATGTTATGGCAACAAGCAGCTTAATTCTCGAATCTTACCGTCAAACCGTTGATATGGATAAGATGGATAAGCGACGCCGTAACATAATGGTTGAGAATCTCATTGCCTATAATAAAACACAGAGTGGCGTGGATTTTCTAACCCCACTGAGTTATTACCTGTCTATGTTGGAACATACTGACGAAGTCATGTTTTCATACATGAGTCAGGAAAAAAAAGATATTCTTCTGCGCGATTTACAAGTCACTTATTTATTGTTACTTGCTCAAAAAAGACATGAAACAACTCATCAGAAAACAGAGAATGTCAAATCCTATAAGGCCAGTATTAAACGATGTCAGCAACTAATTGATGCCCTCAACTATCAAAAAGTGTGCGAGGAACAACAAATTGATCCAGCGCCCGAACACGGCTATGCCACCGATGGCTATCCAGTAACCTATTCATTTATTGATTTAGGACAATGGTTTGGTGAAAAAATGGATGAAATCTCCAGCCGTGCAACCAAAACTATCAAGGAAGCGATGGGCTGGTTTAATGAAAAACGTCTCTACTGGGTATGGGGAGGCGGATTTTTAAAAACGGTGCTTGAATTATTACCGCCTGATTTCTTTAATGTTTCAGATGCAACAACCGTAGCCAAATCACCCGATCCTTATACTGGAGCACTAAGTTGGGCCTTGTATTATTTTCGCGGCTCACTCAATTTATTTTTACTCCTTAAACACACCATTAAAGGCCCCTGGATGAGTGAAGAAGAGAGTAGCACTCCATGGACACAACGATTTCTTACCCAATGGAATCAGAGAAAATTTACTCTTCTCAACGATTTTGTCTGGGCAACAGGAAACTGTCTTTGCTACTTTGTTCTGACTGGAAAAGGAGCATTAGGAACTTGGGGGGATTTTTTAACTATAGCGCTCCTGGCTTTTGATATTGCACTTGCTGTATGGGACTTTGAAGAAAACAGAACTCAGTTCCTCAAGGAAATGCAGGAATATGATCGAGAAATCGGGGAAATAAAGGAATTAATCAAAAAAATTAACGAGGATCCTGAGGCTGATGAGACCGAGCAAAAAAGGCTTAAAGAGTATTATCTGCAATTGCAGGGTTTGGAAAAAGCAAGAAGACAGTGCCAGAAAGACTGGAATTATCAAAATATAAACCTGGCTGCCAATATCGGTTATGCTGTTGGTTTAATGCTGGCCTTCACATTGGTAGCATTACCCTTCCTGCCGATAACAGGCCCTCTATTACTTGCCTTAAGCATTACAGGAACCGTGCTTTGTTTTGCATTTACGGTGATTAATAATGCCGTCAAAGGAGGCATAGAAATTTACAAAGCCTATGAATCCAAAAAAGAGGCGCAACAGGATTACAAAAATAAATTAGCTGAATTCCATGAATTGTTATTAAAGAATCCTGATTTGGATGACAATGAAAAGAAATTAATGTTCCTGGAAATCAAAAAAACTCTGGCGGAAACAGAATATCAAAAGCAAATGATCGTATTTCAAACCATGCATCTTGTTCGATCACTGATCATGGAAACATTTATTCCGGCCTTTATTTTTGTTAATCTGGTTTTCTTACCTATGGGAATTGGGCTAGCCTTTTTGGGCGCGGCATTTGTTCTGGCGATATGCACTAATTTATTGATCAATAAACTGTTTACACCTGAAAAAATGGCGCTTAAAGAGTTTGATGAACTTGAATACAAAGCCTTTTGTGCCGATCCCGACCATTGGGGTAAGAAACCCTCAAAAGGATCACAGGGTTTCTTTAAACCAGAGGAACATCCATCCCCTCCTGTAAAGCAAGTTTCTGATGAGACAGAGGATGACCTTACCGACGAACAACAACCTCTTCTGGAACCTAAACCAGGCCCCTGTAATGGCCTTGACTAAATAACAATTGTCCCACTTAAAAAATGAATTTGGTTGGGACAATTGCTAAAAAAGTGTATAATTGCTCTTTTTGTTACACAATAAATGGTCAGACATGAATCTTCAACAGTTATATGATGTCATTGTAGTCGGTGGCGGACATGCGGGAACAGAGGCAGCTCTTGCAGCAGCTCGTATGGGCATGCAAACCTTGTTACTCACACATAATATGGACTTGCTCGGTCAGATGTCGTGTAATCCAGCCATTGGCGGAATTGGTAAAGGGCATCTGGTTAAAGAAATTGATGCTCTGGATGGAGCAATGGCCAAGGCTGCTGACAAAGCAGGAATTCAATTCCGCATACTCAATGCGTCCAAGGGACCAGCCGTTCGTGCCACACGAGCTCAGGCTGATCGGGTTCTTTACAGACAAGCAATTCGAGAACAATTACAAAACCAGCCCAATCTGACCCTGTTTCAACAGGCTGTTGACGATTTACTAATTGAAAGCGGGAAAGTTGCCGGTGTGGTAACCCAAATGGGCCTTACCCTACGCGCTCGTGCAGTGGTACTCACCGTAGGGACCTTTTTAGGCGGAAAAATTCATGTTGGAATGAGTCAATACGCAGGTGGTCGTGCAGGTGATCCTCCATCCATTGAGTTAGCAAACAGCCTGCGTGACCTGGAACTTCCTGTTGGTCGTTTGAAAACGGGAACTCCTCCGCGAATAGACCGGCGTTCACTTGATTTCAGTCAGATGACCGTGCAGCCTGGTGACAGTCCATTACCCGTATTTTCCTACATGGGCTCAGTCAGTGATCATCCAGAACAAGTACCTTGCCATATAACACACACTACAGAAGCAACTCATGACATCATTCGTAACAACCTGCATCAATCACCGATGTATGCGGGGGTTATTGAAGGGGTTGGGCCACGGTATTGCCCTTCAATCGAAGACAAGGTAGTTCGCTTTGCTGATAAACTATCCCATCAGATTTTTGTCGAACCAGAAGGATTGACTACCGAAGAAATCTATCCGAATGGCATTTCAACCAGTTTGCCTTTTGAAGTCCAGGTTCAATTTGTAAGAACGATAAAAGGATTTGAAAACGCGCACATTACCCGGCCAGGATATGCCATAGAATATGATTATTTTGATCCCCGTGGACTGACTTCGTTTCTGCAAACCAAAGCAGTACCCAATTTATTTTTTGCAGGACAAATTAATGGCACTACCGGTTATGAGGAAGCAGCAGCTCAAGGAATCATTGCCGGGATGAACGCGGCCCTGCAAGTACAAGGAAAAGATTTGTGGTGTCCACGCCGTGATGAAGCTTATATTGGCGTGCTGATTGACGACCTGGTTACTTGCGGAACTCAAGAGCCCTACAGAATGTTTACCTCTCGAGCAGAGTATCGCTTGCTTCTTCGTGAAGATAATGCAGATTTGCGTTTAACAGCCAAAGGTCGTGAGTTGGGATTGGTCGGTGACGCCCGTTGGGAACGCTTTTCCAGCAAAAGAGAGTCAATTGAAACGACTCAGTCGTTATTGCATGAAACCTGGGTTCGTGTCGGTCATTATGACGCATTAAAAGATATTCTTGATAAACCCATGCAGCATGATAATCGAGCGTCCGAATTTTTAAAACGCCCGGAAATCAATTACCAGCATTTATTAATGCTTCAAGATTTGAACTTGCCTCAATTACCTGCTGATGTTACTGAGCAAATTGAAATTCAAAACAAGTACGCCGGATACATTGAAAGGCAAGAACAGGATATTGAAAAATTACGTAAATACGAACACACAGCGTTACCTGAGCATCTCGATTACACTACTGTTACCGGGCTATCAAGCGAAGTAATGCAAAAATTGGCTAAAATAAAACCCACTTCGTTAGCCCAGGCAGGTCGTATTTCAGGAGTTACTCCTGCTGCTTTGTCGCTCTTATTAGTACATTTGAAAAAAAATCGGCTAAGCGCATGAATGATGATTTAATTCTTAAAGACATACTGGATAATGGACTGAAACAATTTGGTCTAAATACACTGTGTGACCCATTATGGCAGTATTTGCTTTTGTTAAAAAAGTGGAATACAGCATATAATCTGACTGCGGTTCGCGAGCCTGAGGCGATGATCAGCAAACATTTACTAGATAGCCTGGCGATTTTGCCCTGGCTAAAAGGCAACCGTATTCTGGATGTCGGAACTGGCGCAGGATTACCCGGTATTCCTTTGGCTATAGCCAATCCGGATAAGCATTTTGTCCTTCTGGACAGCAATGGGAAAAAAATCCGGTTTTTAACTGAAGTAAAACGCCAACTTGACTTAAAAAATCTGGAAGTTGTACAATTTCGAGTCGAAAACTACCACCCAGCTCAAGGTTTTGATACAGTAACAAGTAGAGCATTCAGCAGCCTGGAACAAATGATTTACTGGACGAAGCACCTTATTGCCAATAATGGAATTTGGCTGGCAATGAAAGGACGATATCCAGATACTGAATTAAACATGATTCACCAAACATACCAAGTCGAGAAGTATACCGTTGACGGTGTTGATGGTGAACGCTGCTGTGTCATTATAGATAACACAACCAAGGAATAATTATGGCGAAAGTCATAGCCATTGCCAATCAAAAAGGTGGAGTGGGTAAAACCACTACTGCCATTAATTTAGCAGCGTCTTTAGCTGCGAATCGTCAGCAAATATTGCTTATTGATTTAGACCCTCAGGGTAACGCCACTATGGGTAGCGGCGTTGATAAAAATCAGTTGGTTCATACCACAAATGATGTATTGTTACATGACTGTCTTGCAGAACAAGCCAGTCTTTCAACGGTCTGTGGTTATGACTTAATCCCGGGTAATGGCGATTTAACCGTAGCTGAAGTCAGCCTGATGGAGCGCAACCATCGAGAAACTTTTTTATATAAAGCCCTGCAACCAATAAAAAGCAATTACGATTTTATACTGATTGATTGCCCACCCGCTTTAAATACATTAACAATAAATGCCTTTGTCGCTGCGGATTCAGTGTTAATTCCCATGCAATGTGAATATTATGCCCTGGAAGGTTTGGCCGCGTTATTATCGACTATTGAACAGGTAAAATCTTCAGTAAATCCTCGTTTACATCTTGAAGGGGTTCTTCGTACGATGTACGACGCTCGAAACCGCTTGTGCGCTGAAGTTTCCAAGCAATTATTAGAGCACTTCCCGGCAAAAATCTATAGGACAGTAATTCCGCGTAATGTTCGACTGGCTGAAGCACCCAGTCACGGATTACCGGCTTTACACTATGATAAATCATCACCAGGCGCGGCAGCATATATGGTGCTTGCCTCTGAAGTGATTAGCAAACAAACCGTAGCAGGCTAATTTGGGGTAATTTATGACAGTAAAACGCAGTAGCTTAGGACGTAACTTATCCGCCTTATTAAGTCAATCTGGCACGACTCTGCTTAATGATAAACCACAAACTGATAACCTTAAATTAGCAGTTAACTGTCTACAGCCTGGAAAATATCAACCTCGTGGGGAAATGGAACAAGCACCACTGCTTGAGTTGGCTGAATCGATAAAAAAGCAGGGCTTATTACAACCTTTATTGGTGCGTGAATTAAGTAATGGCCGCTATGAAATCATTGCTGGAGAACGGCGCTGGCGCGCCAGCCAAATTGCTGGACTTACCGAAGTACCTGTCGTACTGAAGCAGGTTGATGATGAAACCGCTATGGCGATGGCTTTGGTGGAAAACCTGCAACGTGAAGATTTAAATGCCATGGATCAAGCAAGAGCCATGCACCGGCTTACCAGTGAGTTTGCGCTGACCCACCAACAAGTTGCCGATTTACTGTGTAAATCGAGAACCGCAGTCAGTAATTTTCTCCGCCTGCTCTCTCTTTCATCCTCGGTAAAAAAACTACTGGAGCATGGTGATATCGACATGGGACACGCTCGCGCCTTACTCATGCTGGATGAAGAGCAGCAAAGTCAGGTTGCGCAATTAATCATCGCGAAAAATCTATCTGTGCGAGAAACTGAAAAACTGGTCGAGCGAGTTAAAGCAGGAACAATAGAGCAAAAAACAGATGAAGAACCTGCTCCGCTCTATAAAGAAAAAATAAGTGATTTGGCACAACACCTGCAGACTCAAGTCAAGTTAAAACCAGGTAAAGCAGGAAAAGGCTCATTGGTCATTCACTATGAAAACGCCACAACCTTACAAAAAATATTTGAGCAATTGATGAGTTAATGGCATTGCTCAATCGCTCATAGTTCAGATAACGGTATATTCCTGATGGAAAGTCATTTTAGTTCTCGACTTTCCAAATGAATTCATTCAAACCGAAAGAGTCTTAATATTGCCTTAATGATTTAAGATTAAACTTGTCTGGGTAGTAAAACCAAGGTTCTTGCAGGAGTACTTAATGCCTAAAATTCATAATTTTTTCTCAAACACTAAAATTTTTGTTAACCAAAAAACACCAGATCCGAAAAAGAATTTTTTTGAAAATTATTCCGATCATCTCGATTTTATGATCATTCATTTTCAACAAAAATTTATTAAATTAAAGAATATAGACGATCTGGACGTTGCTTTGGAATATATAGGTGACGAGGCCATCAAACGCCTTAAGATGTTTGATCCCCTTCGTGATGGACATGACTATTTTGATGAAGTCGTTGGAGCTACAGGCCTTCCAGCCCTTGGCATCATTGCCTCAATTGCCAGTTTAGGAACCGCAATATGGGAAAGTGCTCAAGCATTAGCCATTGAAATGGGGATTAAACGCAATGATCGTGAAGACCATCTGGATATTGCTGCTGGCTATCTAATTCTCTCAGCTGCAGCAATTATTATCGCTATAGCCAGCTTTGTTAAATCTGCGATAAGTCTAATCACACGACCTTTAGTAACCGCTTTATCTGGATACGCTGAGCAAGATGAAGACCGTTTTCATAATGAAGACGCGCTTATTGGCAAATCCTTTAGATAAGGTATTTGTTTAAAGCATAATCTTTTGAATCATCACCAGACATTACTCGTGCTCGGTTCTTTTTTGAGAGAGCACTAAAACTTGAATTTAGAGTCATTAGTGCCAATGCATTTCCAAAAAGACCATCCGCATTGGCATGTAAGTACTGACTAGCCAGGAAAAACTGTACCTGACCATTTTTAACCTTACAAACAAGCAGCATAAAACCTTTAAATTCATTAATCAATAGATTAGCGTTTCCCATTACAGCCTCCATAACATTCCACGCCAAACTGATTGTTATAATTTATTAATTTTTGAAGGTCCTCTGGATTTTTTCCTTCTTTCAGACTTTTTAATTGGAGCAACTGTCTCTTGATCGCATATAGCCCACGACCAACGGATTTGATCGCAGAACCAGGATGGCTGTGCTAAAACATGGGATCCCACGGTCACAGCCGCGGGAATTCGCATGATATGTGAGTGCATGCAGCATTTCGAAATCCCGCGGCGAAGACCGCGGGAACCATAAAGTAAAACCGGACTGGTTTGTGAAGATGTGTAAAAGATTCAGTTGCTCGCAACCAGGCTAAATTTGCAATTCCACGGTCAACGCCTGAACGTAGGTGAAGGGAGTAATTATCAACAGACTCTGATAATATGATTATTTTCTGCCCATACCTTTTAATTTATCACTAGAAGATAGAATTTCTTCTTCACTTTGTCCGGAGCCCTGCTCTATGACTTTAATGGCAGATTCAACTCGACCACTCATTTCTCCTAATTGTTGGCGGAAGAAATTGATACGCTGAGCAAAATTACCGTGAGACTTTTCTTTACCGTGCTTAGAATTCAATGTCACATTTTCTTGATATGCCGTATCGATGAGTTTATTGATTTTCTCATTAACCGCTTTCATACTCTCTAAAGTATTTGCCGAATTGATTTCTTGTGATAAATCAACCAAACCTTCAGATAATTTTTTGGCTATCTCCTCTCTATCCTTAGTCAGTGTTGAACCTGTAATATAATCTTTTAATTTATATAAAAATTTCATAAATGAAGAGGATTGATAAGCCTCAAGATCCATTTTAGCTGATTGGACTATTAATTTCAGGCGAGCAAGATATGAGTTACACAAATCACCCGCATTGATCTCACGAAAGCGACCAAACTGTTTGCTTTGTGATACATCTATTTTTAAATGTCTTTCAATAATTTTACTGGAAGAAAAAGTTAGTACCTTAACATCAGAGATATCCACGCCTTGTTTTCTGAAATAATCTAACGTTTTATACATGCTATAAAGACTTGGTCTATAATGCCCGCTATGCTCCGTTATGGAAATTAACTTGCCATTTTTAATTTCAATTTCACCGGCTGAAACCACGGGAACTCCTGCGTTCATTGATGAATGAGCAATACCTGTTTTATCATGGTCAATATGTTGAAAAATAGATAATTCACCATTCACATTTAGTGTAAATGCAGCAAATCCTTCCTTGCCATGGGAGATGCTTTTTTGAGTATCAAGTACCTCACCACCAGCGTTATAGAACGCACCTTGTCTAATTACAGCCCTCAGCATGTCACGTTCTTCAGGATTGAAAAATTCCGTTTTTTGAAGGTTTACTCTTCCATGTTTCAATTTTAATTGACCTTTATCCTTTAATTTTGAATTTGGATTAACATCCAATATATCTTTCTTTTGAATTAATTTATCGACTTCTTCAATATGAGTAACGCCTGTTTTTTCGGTTTGTTTTAGATCTGATTTAATTTTTTCACTAAGAACAATTGGAGATTTGCCAGGAATAAAATCAGGATTATCATTTTTACGTAATTCTCTCTCCAACATTAATCTTTCCAAGGTTTCGTTTAAACTTTCCAGGATATCCTGATCTTTTAAATCGAGTACAAAAATCATGTAGTTTTGTGCGATAAGTCTGTCGTCCTCAGTGCGATTATCGTCTTTATAAATTTCCCAGGCGTGATCCAACCGGTGTGCAAGTGTCCCACTCCCATTGTATAAATCTTGTCTTAACTGCTCTTGACGTTCAGTCATTTTTGACATTATATGAGTGAAGGCTTGATAACTTCTTGCTTGCTTATCAGTGATGTGATCCAATTTTATGTTGAATTTTTCTACTAAAACACCTTCTGCTTTTTTTACTCGGTCGTTAGCCTCTTCTTGACTTTCAGTATCTTCATTTCTCGGTGTAATGTATTGAATATAAGCTTCGTCAATCACCTTATTCCTTCGATCAAGGCTCGTTGCTTTACCCAAGCGATTTTGAAAGGATTTCAAGCGACTTCTTGCGCGTACAGTTAACTCATCCTCTCCTTCTTTAAGTTCCCGAACTAAATTAGGTTCGAGTAATTCCTCATGCAATTCTTTTCTTTGTAAAATCGCTGTATTATAGTCAATCGTCTTCTCTACAGCGCGTTCAAAAGCATCATCATTTTCAATCTTGAACAATTGTTCCAATGTAAGAGAATTAAACCCTGGCAAGTTTTTAAATTCATCTTGCACTTCTGGTAGCTCTAAAACACTGATAAATTCATTTAAACTATGGCCGCCATAATAGAACGTCATATAAGATATAAAGGATTTGAAATAATTTCTTAATTGTTCTTCAATCTCATTAGCATCTTTACCTTTTGCTTCATACACGTATTTTTTGTCTCTAAACAATTGAGCCATGGCTCTCACTTGTATTAACATAGTTCCAGAAATGGAGTTAACAAAAGGAGCTACTTTCGTAGCAAATGTTCTATCAGGGATCAGATGTTCTTTCCCATCATCCATATAAGTACTGTTATCTGCTGGCCTACCATAGCGAGCTGGCGTTTCAGAATGCAATTCATCATCTCGTCTTAATGGCATATAGGATCTCATAATGCCCAGAGTGTTGGAACGAACCGTTTGTACATGACCAGTAACAGTGTCTTTTCTGGCTACTCTACCGCGATTTGGCGGGTCAAAAACATAATCTTTTTTAGAATACAAATTAAGAGGATAACGACTATTATTCTTTTTATTATTAACTACTGACATGGCTACCTGAGAACACTGGGCCAGAAGCGTCATTTTATCTTTTCTTTCTTGCAATATCTCTTCTGGTGATTTTTTACCTTTACCTGTTTCAGGTTTTAGAGATTGAAAACTGGTTGGATCTTTTAAAGCAAGAATTCCTTCTCCATATTCCTTTTGTGTCCCGGACAAGTTTTCGATGCTCCTTTTGGTAACGCCATAGACATATTGCAAAAGATATTGTTTTGTGGATTCACCCAGTCTAATAAACATACTCTCAAAATGTCTCTTTAATCTTCTGCTATCTAAGGAATCAAGAGAATCTGATAAGGTTTCGTGACTTAATTGACTTTCAAAATAACGACGAACAGGATCATCATTAATAGCCGCTCTGTCATCAGTTATCTCATAATTTGATAACGTATCGTCTTGAAGCAATTGATCCAGTGTCTCAGCATCTTTGGGAGATCGAACACCAGATAAATAAAGAGATTTAATCTTGTAATAAGTTTCTGTGTTGCTTTCGTCGTTGCGATATTTTTGAGCCAAAATTGTTAGGGCTTGAAATACTGTAATTTTCATAAGGACCACCCGAAAAAGAATAAATATCGATTCCCCAATATAATTATGGTCTATTTTTGTAGTTATTGGTTTATTTATATATTTATTGGGCTGTTTATTTATAGATTATCAAACGCACATTAAGAAATTATTAATGATATTACTTTGTGCAAAAAATTAGTGCAAAAATTGGGGTCTATTGACAATAGCTCCATTAGCCCACGTTCATTGCTTTATGCACTGAACGTAGACTAAGGGTCGAATTAAAAGCAGCTTCATTCTAAGTAATTCATCAGTCAGCTATAAAAACCTTTGTGCCGGAACCAGATGTTCCTCATCTTTATTCGCATCGTTTTGGGTTGGTGAAACTTTATATAACGCATATACAATTAAAACAACAATAGCAACTGAACTCACTAATAATCCCAAAAACATTACGGGATCAACTTCTGTTGTAACAGATAAATTTGGTCCCAAAGTGTTAGCAGCTTGAGCATTTATTTGAGAAAACATTGATGCAGCACCAATTGCCAAATTTCTTTTACTAAAAAATGTTGGGGAATAAGAAGTTGAGGTGCAACCTAAGGTTTCTAAACGATTAAAATGTTCTTGTAAAAAAAACACTTGAGTTGGGATGATTTCTACTATTTGTTGTTGATCGAGCAACCTAAAATCTTGCTCAAGAGCGTCATAGTCATCATTCCAAAAAACCGTGGAGACAATCACGTTTGCTATTGAAGAGGCTGGTTTAATGATGTCATTTTCACGACAACGCCATTCGATTTTATAACCGCCACCATGAAATACAGGCGGCTTTAGTTTAGAAATAGTCCCTCCATGATAAGGGGCTACTAACTGATACATACTTGCAAAAGGCCCCCATTTACTTTGGTCATGGAACTGTTTAATGGAGTCTTCAATACTCAAACCTAAATGTAAACGCAGATGAAGCTGACGTATATCCACTCCAGTTCGAATTTGATACATTTCCGGCGCAACGCCCCCTGGAGCTCGTGCTGCAACTTCCAGAAAAACCAGTTCATTATTCGACGTTTTTTTAAATACCTCTAAATGCGTCACTCCATCAGGAAGTATTGGAAAATGGCTTAATGCTTCCTCAGCAAATTGTTTTAAACGCTTATAGTCTTCTGCACCTGGATTCAGGGTCATTGTTGCCAATGCTTTTCCTGAAAGAGCATCCGCATTGGGATGTAAGTACTGACTAACCAGAGTAAACTGTACCTGACCATTTTTAACCACTGAATCACAGTGAAATAAAGTTCCATCGATAAACTCATCAATTTCATAAACATCGCTACTCTCTGATGCTTTATCACTCCACGCTCTTAATGCTTCAGTATCCTGAATAAACGCTGTATTAAGACTGCCAGCGCTATCAACAGGCTTAGCAAACATTGGAAATCCCAGTAGCTGTTCAATTGATTGCAGGTAGGTTTCAGGATTATGTTTATAGGCTTCAGAATCAAATTCAGTGTAATTTGGTAGTTTAATCCCCTTAGGCCCCAAATGTTTTTTCATCAATAATTTATTACGAAAATTTTGAATAACATCTATACCCGGTCCTTGTATATTAAAGATCTCTCTATAATGATCTCTTAATTGAGCAACGAGCTCTAATTGAAATTCATGTAAGGTAGCTATGTTGGTTTGATCGCCCATTTGATAATATTGAGCAAATATTTTATCCATTTCCTGTTTTGCGTGGACAAACTCAAATTGTTCTAATTCAATAATGGCAGTGAATCTTTTTTTAGCCTGCGTGCTTAGTGAATCAATACTGCCTCTTTCACTAATAAGCACTAAAATTATCTCGGGGTCTTGTTCGTTTATTAGACTATCCCAATCAACCAAAGATAAAGCAGATTTTTGTTGTATGATAAAAGAGATTTTACTCATTAATACTCCATTATACAGATTGTGTTCCGTTATTTAATAACAATATGTCGTCTTTTTAATCAATGGTACGGTGTTGATGAAGCGCACTCGCCCAGTTTAGAAATAACCAGTTTATTAATTCCTTTTTTTTAGATATCCAATAAAAAAATCCAACAGGACAGTTACACAGAACAATTTACAGGATCAAGATGTTTTCTTAAAAAAATTCTATCATGACCGTTTAAATAATTTTTTATAGTCCCGATAGGTTTATAACCTTGCTTAATATAAAACTGTTCCGCTTGAAAGCTAAAAGTATCTAAGGTGGATTCATAGATGTTATGTTTAACCGCCTCTATTTCTACTTGTTTAAGCAACATAGTACCCAGGCCCGCCCCCCTGTGACGTTCATCAACCCAAAGCACATCTACATATACTGATGTGGGAAATGAGTAGACAGTGGCACCTGCAACTATCTCATTGTTCTCATTTTTTGCATAGATGGAAAATCTCTGTGGTTGCCCACCTGCGAATGATTCATTGTATCGGCGTATCCCTTCACTAATCACTCTATTTTGTTTTTCTAGCACCTTGCTGTCAGTAACCAGTTCAAATTGATAAGACATTTATTTTATCCCAAACTATTTATCTTTTATTTTCAATAAGCATATCTCGTTATATGACTCAAATTACTCATAAGATTTTAAGCGCAGTATTTTTTAAAAAACTCGATTAAATTTGAATTTATCTGATTTGTAATATTCTTACCGTCACCAGTTCCTAGAAAAGAATCTGGCGTATTAGAGATATTTTTTAACAAAGACCCGATGATTGTTTGTTTTTGAAGCAATGAATAATCACAAAAACTAAGATGTTTCGAATATGTAATATTTTTGGATGGTCCAATAATAACGAGATGTTCATATGGGCGATTTAGTTTTGCTTTGTAGTTAGTGGCGATATTTTATCATCATCTAATAACATTTCGTGTATGTAAATTTTTGCACCTGGCAGCATTGAATTGTATGCATGCTTGAGAATGTCCTTACAGTACTCTAATGGCCAATCGTGCACGATTTGGCTTAATAATATTCCGTCAAAACCAGTAGGCCAGTGTTCTTCATTGAAAAAATTACCTGGATGAATGGCTATTTTCTCTAATAATTTAGATTCTGATATATATTTTTTAGTTTCATCGCAAACAGCAGGAAGTTCAAAAACTGCGGCTTCACTTTCAGGGTACTCTTGAATAAATGTGATGCTAAAACAACCAGAACCGCCACCGACATCTAAAAGTCTTTTTGTGGATTTAAACAAACCACTCTTAATAGCTCCTACGGATGGTGCCAAAATTGTAGCATGCATTTTTTTTGTAAAATTACTTGCTGCTTCTGATGTAATTGAACCATCCTTCCACATATCAGTGAATGTTTTTCCCTCAAAATGTAATTGATTTGAGCCTGCTCTTATCGCTTCAATAATTTTCTTGTGTTCATCTCGTTTTCGTTGTGCTTCAAGTATTGATCCCCAGTAAAAGGGGCTTTCTGGAAGCAGGTAGGCTTTAGCTGTTGAAGTTAGACTAAACTTATTATTATTTTGATGAAGTAAACCAAAGCAGACTAATGGTCTTTAGCTAATATTTCAATCGATCTACAACTTAAACGTAGTTCTTCAGCTAATTCTATTAGACTTAAGCTCCCAATTATTAAATGCTCAAACAAAGCTAATTCATCTGCAACAGTAAGGATAGGTAGATGATACATCGACATCCATATATCCCACATAAATTTATCTTGTACATCTGGAAGCTTAATTTTATTCATATTTGCTCTAAGTATTGTTCAATAAATTAACGAGCCTGGGGTTAATTCCATAAAGGACTTATGATAGGTAGTCCAGTGCCACTATGGGTTAAAGCGGCTATCGAAGGGATAATGTTTAATGTATCTTTGAATCTTACTAACTCTATCAAAGAATCACAATCTTTTGATTATTAATAATAAAATAAAATTTGTTAAAGCAGATAAATTTTGGCTTATTTAGGTATTATGTGATTCGGTAAAGCTCAATAAATCCAAGAAACATATTACCTGCCTTTGAATGTATAGATGAGTTTGAGCTTAAAATTAATACGGCAGAATTAAATGCTGAGCAAGCCACTGAAATTATAGTGGTAAACCTAAATCTTGACGATGAAGTGAAGTAGATGGCCAATTACATTTTTGATTTTGATGGCACAATAGCCGATAGTTTTTCTTTAGCATGTAGTATTCTGATGAATCATGCGGAATATCTTGGCTGCAAGCAATTAAGCACGGCTGAATTACTTACTTTAAAAGATATGCATGTGCGTGAAGTGCTGAAATATTTGGAAGTGCCGTTTTGGCGGGTAGCGCTATTTGTTAGAAAACTTCGAAAAATAACTCATGAACGTGCTGATGAAATTAATATTTTTCCAGAGTGGCCAATGATTTTAAAGCAACTCAGCTTAAACCATAAAATTGGACTGATAAGTAGTAATTCACATGAAGCAATAGAATTTGTTTTAAGAAAGCATCATATTCTTAACCTGTTTGATTTTATTTATTGCAATAAACCATTATTTGGAAAAAAACGATGTTTAAATAAACTTATCAAACAAAAAGCTTTCAATCCTACAGAGACTTATTACGTAGGTGACGAAGTGAGAGATGTTGAGGCAGCTCAGGCAGTCAAAATAAACTCAATCGCTGTTAGTTGGGGATTTAATTCAAGTGACAGACTCAAACAAGCAAAGCCCAGTCAGTTGATAAGTAATTTTGGTGAGTTAGAAAGCATCGTACTTGACGAATAACATTGGCCAAAATTAACCACTTCCTCCCGCCTTTGAGTTCGGAATATACTTACTAAGGGGAGCCAAGCGCACTAAGGGTTTTGGCAATCAAGCTCGATAAACAATACTTAGCAAGGGACACTGGCGGGACACTAAATAATAACAAGCACTTACAATTGGCAACATGTAACACGGCCAATTTCATTTTAGTAAGTTAATTACCAAAAACCTGGGATAGTACCTTGAGGACTGTCTAATAAATATAAATCACATTCTGTATTTGAACAGTTTTTATTTTCATTTAAAGAAGCTATCCAATTATATTTATCTATAAGACTAAACCCTGCATAGTTTTGTCGAGTGGCATCTGGGAATGTGGGCTCAACAGGTACCATACAAAAACACCCATTAAATTTCATTGCCTGGCTACCGAATAATTGTTTTTTGCCTATGCTGTTTAGGTATCGATCAATGGCTAGGGCAGAGAATTGTTTTGCATCAACGACGCCAAGTTCCGAGGCTTTTAAAGCCCATATAAATGCTTGATAAAAATGATCGGGAGTATCACCATGTTGATAAATTAATGCTGCATGATCGTAATCCTGTCCGACATGAAAACAACCTTCACCAAAAATCTCAC